>JAFUGL010000023.1 GCA_017469405.1 Lachnospiraceae bacterium
AGCAGCAAAAGATCAAATTCCTTTGCTCTTACTTCGATACTCTTACCCTTTTTTGTAACGGTCTTTTCGATCTTATTAAGTACAAGCTCTCCGCAGGTAATCTCGTCCATAGCATATCTTCTCTTAAATATCCCCTGTATCTTGGCAAGCAGTATATCTATATCATATGGTTTTTCCATATAGTCATCTGCACCGAGTATCAGTCCATTAAGCTTGTCGTCCTTATCAACTTTTGCGCTCAAAATTATAATCGGAGTATCACTGGTTTTTCTTATTTTTTCACATACATAAAATCCATCGATTCCCGGAAGCATGATATCAAGCAGGACAAGCCTTGCCCCGTATCTTTCAAATACGGACAAGGCTTTTTCTCCATTATCAACTGCAGTTACTATATAGTTTTCCGCTCTAAGCAAATCTGAAAGCAATCCTGATATTTCTTTGTTGTCTTCAACTATAAGTATGTCATTCATTACTACCAACCCATCTCCATCAGCCAGTTATTAAGTGAACGCTCTCTGTCACGCAGCTCCTGCTTTGCAGATAGCTTGCCAAGTGAAAACTCTCCCTTGATATTTCCATCGACTATGAACAAAACTCTTGAACATTTGGCTGCAACTCTCGCATCATGTGTAACAAGCATGATGGTTGTACCTTCATCATTTAACTTGTTTAACTCCTCCATAACCTCATCAGAAGATGTACGGTTAAGGGCACCTGTAGGTTCATCTGCAAATATCATCTTAGGATTATTGATCATGCTTCTACATATACATGCTCTCTGAAGCTGTCCGCCTGATACCTCATTTATATCATTGTCGGCAGTATCGATTATATTAAGCTTTCTCATAAGCTCCTGTCCCCTCTCAAGCTTTTCTTTCTTGCTTAAAGTATTGGTTTTTGATTCAACTGCCGGTAAGATAATATTATCAAGTACGGTTAGATTTTTCAACATATACATCTGCTGAAATATAAATCCCATCTTGTCAAGTCTGAATTCAGCCAGCTCATTTTCCTTCATATCCGCTATATTTTTACCTTCAAATGAAACCTCTCCCGCTGTTGCAACGTCCATGCCCGATACGGTATAAAGGAGTGTTGATTTACCTGAACCGGATGGTCCCATAACTGCAACCATTTCTCCTTCATTTACTTCAAAATTAACATTCTTAAGTACGTTATTCTGTCTCTTATTTACAACATAGGTTTTACATAAATCCTTTACCTCTAAAATCTTTTCCATAATCTGTTCTCCTTTTTAATATTCATATTCAAACTGTTTAACAACTCATAATTCATGATTAATTTTTTATCTGTCAAAGTACGTATTTTTATCTTATATCCAAAACAATTTTTAATTATTTTTTTACACTATTCTATATCCGCTGTATGATATGCCTTGATAGTGTTGGTATAAAGTGCTGTCAAAAATGCGCTTATTGTCGTTGCCGCAAGTATTATAAGCGGGCAGATTATGAAAACCTCCAAAGGCTTAATCTCATATTCAAGGCTGTATGCCACACCCATAATTCCAAATATCGGGTCGATACAAAGCTTGGTTAAAGGTACTGCAAGTAAGGCTGCTATTATAATCGCAAGAACCATAACTATTACAAATCTTAAGGTATGCTGAATTATTATCCTTTTATTTTTTATTCCGACAGCCTTCATAAGGGCTATCTCGCTCTTTTCCCTGCTTATGAAGGAACGCTCCATAAGTATTGCAATAAGTGCTGCTATAATAACCGTAAGAACAAGTGCAAGATACTCAACCGAACGCATTGTATCCGACACACCTGTTAAATTGTTGGTATAATCCGCTGCATTACGTACATCCTTTGTATCAAATATTACCTTCAAACGCTCAATTCTTTCATCAATTGTTTCATCATCAGGATTATCGTCAAAGTCAATCTGATACGCAAACGATGAAGAAATCTCCGACCTGTCGGTCTTTGCATCCTCATGAAGCCTTCCTATCTGACCTAGCTGATTAAAGCTTGTAAAAAGTCCTGTAACCATATAATCATGCTCTACACCGTTTATCTTGATGCTTACCGTATCTCCTATCTTACAGCCGATGGTCTTGGCTGACTGAGGTGTAAGTGCTATCTCATATTCATTTTGCGGAGCTGTTCCTTCGTTATACACGTAGTCGCTCGCTTTTGTTAATTTATTTTGCTGAAATGTAATCTTTTGAGTCTTACCGTTAAAGGTTACCGGATATTTATACTGAAGCTCTATAACAACCTTTCCCGGCATATCATTTTCAGCAAGTATATCTTCTATCTCATTTAATGTCTCATATATTTTTTCATCACCGGTACCGCCGTCCATAAGTTCCATGACTCTCTTTACATCATCCATATAGACATCACTTTTTACCGTTCCGAAAAGATATATAAGCTTTTCGCTGCAAAGAGTGTTTGCGGTATTGGCAAGAATCATTACAAGAAGCAGACAAATTGTAAATACCACTGTAATGATACCAAACTGCTTTTTGCTGCTTAAGACATCATTTGCAGCTAAAAATCCTGTAGGTGAAAGCTTGCTCTTGCCAAGTGACAAAAAGCCCTTCTTACCGTATCTTTCACCTGTCTGACCACTTCTTACCGCGTCAATAGGTGACATCTTCTTAATCCTCTTGGTACTTGAGTAAGCAAACCATACTATAAGAAATACAACCAGCACTGCAGATAAAAGTCCGACGATTATACTGTTTTCATTTCCAAGCACCATATTTTCCGATACGCTCTTAAGAAGAATATTTCCAAAAGGAATCGAACCGAAAAATCCGACAACCGCACCTAAAACCGCTATTGCAAAATACTTTGTTATATAAAGTCTTCTGATGGCGGAATTCTTAATACCTACAGCCTTCATAACACCAATCTCACGGAACTCCTCGGTTATGGTAAAGCCGATTGTAAATCTAAGCACCGTAAAGGATACAAGTATAAGTCCGAGACTTATAACAAGCAGCACACCTGCCACAATCATATTCATTACATAAGTCATTTTTATTACGCTTATATCAGCATCAAACAATATTCCGTCTTTAGTGGAAAGCATTTCCTTTAATGCATTTGCATCATCGGCATCTATATAATAAATCTTTCCGAAGGATTTACTTAATACTTCGTCGTTTGATTTAAATTTTTCGTAATCCTTATCATTTATGATATATCTCGGATTGCCCATAAAGTCCGAGCCAAGCAAGGCATCCTTAGCAATACCTGCTATTTTAAACTTAACGCTTACTCCGTAAAGCTTAATCTCTATCTCATCTCCTACGGAAAGCTTGGATTTTTTCAGTATAGAGTTATTGACATAAACCTCGCCTTCTTTGACCTTATCTATACTGTTATTATTCTTATCAAAATATTTGATGGCAGTTCTGTCAACAGATACCACCAGCGAAATATTCTGATATTCAAACGCCTTTTTTCCGTCATGAAGCACATCCGTACTGTTTGCATAAATCAATTCCTCAACGCGATAATCCTTTACAAAGCTTTCCTTATCAAGAGCTTCCTCGATAGAGGTATCGCCCTCTTTTGACATGGATATTACAAAATAATTTCCGTCAAGACCTGCTTTGTCAAAATAATAATCCAATCCGCTCACAACCGTAAAAATGTTGTTTACGCTTGCCGCAACAAACATCGCCGAAAGAATTACAAAAAGCAAAAGAATAATATTCATGGTCTTTTTTCTTTTTAAATCTTTTTTCAAAATCCTGAAAAACATAGCTTTTTCTCCTTTAATTTATTTCTCACTGTAACGGTTCTCATTGACACACTTTACAAACTTCCGACTTTGTATAAAATGTACACGCATGGCACGTTGACACTTAACGCCATGCTTAGCACATTTTTTTACAAAGTCTGCTATAGTTCATAGTATAAAAATGTGTCAATGAGAACCGTCCATATGACACACGAATTAACTTTACAAGAAGACTATAACATGCAAATTATTAAATAATAATTAAATGAGAAAAATGAGCAAAAAAATACTTCTTTGGAAGAATATACATTATACTTCCAAAGAAGTAATCACATCAATAAAACATCCATTAAAGAACCTGTTCTATATTAGCTTACCACATTTTCTTTTCGACCTTCCGTAAATGCCTTAAAATTATTTGCCACGATATCGACAAGTCTCTTTCTTGCATCGACACTTGCCCATCCCATATGCGGGGTAAAGGTTATATTGGGTGCGTCAAGCAAAGGATTATCTTCTTTCATCGGTTCAACCGAAACAACATCCACACCTGCTGCCGCAACCTTGCCACTCTTAAGCGCCAAAGCTAAATCGGCTTCATCGACAAGACCGCCACGACTTACATTTATTATAATCACTCCATCCTTCATCTTGTTAATATTGGACTTATTAATTATCTTTTCAGTATCAGAGGTTAGCGGGCAATGAAGTGATACTATATCCGCCTGGGAAAGCAAAGTATCAATATCCACAAATTGAACCTTATCATCCGTGTATTTTTCCGGATGTGCCGTATTTACAAGAACATTCATATTAAATGCCTTTGCGATTTCACAAACTCTTCTTCCTATATTTCCGTAGCCGACAACCCCTATGGTTTTTCCTGCAAGCTCAGTTACGGGAGCAAGCCAGTAGCAAAATATTTCCGACTTAATCCAATCACCGTTATGCACACTCTCATTATGTCTGCTTATATGGCAAACCGATTCAAGAATAAGTCCCCAGGTAAGCTGGGCAACCGAATCCGTACTGTATGCCGGAACATTTGTAACCGTTACATTGTGCCTTTTTGCCGCCTCTATATCAATCACGTTATAGCCTGTTGCACAGACACCGATATAGCGGATGTTTGGACACCTCTCAAACACTTCCTCATCCATTTTTATTTTATTAACAAATAAAATATCAGCATCTCCTATATGCTCATACTTATCCTGCTCGGTTGTATTTGCATATATCTTTGTATCAATAAGCTTCGTCAACGGTTCCCACGAAAGGTCATTGTGATTAACCGCATCACCCTCAAGCAAAACTGCTTTCATACAAATATCCTCCAATTATTTCTTTATTTCAAACTTAGCCCGCACATCAGACTGTCTGTTCCCATGTTAAATATAAGGTTATTCTTTTTCCATACTTTTCCAGTAGCTGTGGAGCATAATAAATATAATGAACACATAAATTACAGTTATCGCTATATTTACATACATCAATTCGCGGAAGACTATCATAAATGCCACAAAGGTTATAATTAAAACCGCCGTATTTATCCAGAATCTCTTATCCGGTCTAAGCCTTTCCTTCGCATATCTGCCGGTTGCAAAAAGGAATATATAATAAAGTAAAAATGAACCGGTTAAAAATAACGTTTTCGGCATCAAATCAACCTCTTCCTCGCGCATAAACTCAAGAGCGGTTGTTATATTATTTAATGCAAATATGATAAACACATGAAGCATCATATAACCTGTTCCGTTGGTAGTCATTTCACGGTCAATCAGATGGTCGTATATCGTACCGTAGCAAAGGAAAAGACCGACTACAATCAAAAATCCCATTATAGAAAAATAAATTGTATTAAATCCTATCTCGCCTTCAAAATAACCCGAAACGGCAATTATCATTTCACCAAAAGTAAATACCACATAAAGCATCGCTCTTTCCGTTAAGTGCGCAAAATCAACCGTCACAAGGCTGTTAATCCTTCCTGAAAGAGAGGTTGCAACTATACCAAACAAAATCGGAAGTGCCGCAATCGCAACTCCTGTTATATGATAAACAGGTATAGAAACAAACACCATAATTGCTTCTATAAAAATGATAATCATACTTCTTCTTATCTGCACCGTCTCCCATGGTGCCTTTCTTCTGCATTTATTAAATTCGATAAAATACTGCAAGCATATATTTAACAGAATCAGTCCCCACGCGACATTGTATCTGTTGAAATGAGTCTGCCAGTGAATCCTTGTTCCATCCGCCATGTAGTACAAAAGGTACATATTTATAAACAGAAAAATATGATCTCTTAACCCGTTTGTACCGTATCTGTTTATGTAAAAGGTTGTAAAATTCCATATCTGTATAATCGCAAGCGTACAAAGGACATATGTTAAAAATATTTCTCCCGAAACAAACCCATCCTCCACATGATGAAGTAAAGAATTATTGCGACCGATAAGATATACAAATATCAAATCATATATAAGCTCCAGATATTCAACTTTCTTTTCTTCCTTTTCCATTTTCGCCTCCTATGATGTGACACAGTAACAAACAAAATTGTCACATAGCTACATTATTATCTTGCGTCATTTTATCATAATTTTAAACATTAAGAAATATTTAAAAATGCATTTTTAAAAAATGAAGAAATAGAGCTGTTATTTATATCTAGCAACATATTCAAATTGGATACTTGACACTTTTTATCGAATATGCTATCGTACTATTGAAGTTGATGAATGTGGTCGCCTTGGGGAAATCTCCCCCTATGGAAAGACACAATTCATCAACTTTTTCTATATTTACTGCTATTATGTAATCTTTTTTTATACATTGATTAATATACTCTTTTAATCCTTCTCTTCCATACATACTTGCTATACAATTATTTTTTTTAATTCGGCCAAAATTGTTTAACCTAATAAAGACAAAAATATATCTTCCGTCATTATCTATTTGATCCGTCATAACAGCTAAAGTATTCTTGGATGATCCTTTTAGGACCATTAAAGGTCTTTTAAAAGCCCATAGTACATCCAATACTTGCTGTTTAGTTAATCCATGTCCACTTTTCTTGGTTCTTTTCCCATTATTATCACGGATTTCAGGCATCATACACTTATCAATCACAGATTTTGATATAGTTAAATCAAGCTCTCCATAATCACAACATATTGATATAGCTTTAGGTGTTTTTCCAACCAATAATGGGCTGCTTGCAACCTTTTTATCTCCAAGAAGCAGTTTCTCAAAGCATTTTGAAAACTCTTTTTCTTCTTTTTTATTTTCATTTATATTATTAAGTTCATCCTCCGTAAAACCATTTATATACATAGAATCACAATCCAATCTTTTGAGGTGTATTTATCCATTACCTTTAGATACAAATTTTATCTCTAAATCCATATCAAGTGCCATTGCTAATTTTAATAAAACTTCAATAGTCGGAACATTTATTTTTTTTTCAATCCTGACAATATTAGTTCTTGCTATTCCGGTAATTTCAGCAATTTTTTCTTGAGAATATCCTTTTTCTTTTCTAATCCTTATGTACTGCTCAATAATATCATCTTTTGTTCTTTTTTTTTCTTCCTCAATAATAATATCTAAATTATTATTTTTTTTATAATATTCCATGCGTCCTCCTATGTCTCCAATATTACGTATCACAAATTATACGTATCATTATTATAACATATTTTTTAATTATGTAAATAAAAAAGAATACTTATTTAAAAAGTATCCTTTTTTATCAACTATTTAATTATTTATCAATATTCTTATTCATGCTTCCCATCTTATATCCACCCAGATCAAGCGTTACATATGAGAAACCAAGCTCTTGAAAATAATTATTAATAAATTCAGAAATCTCCGGTCTGATTATTTTTTCAAAATCCTTCTTTTCAACCTCTATCCTCGCCATATCACCATGTATGCGGACGCGCATCTGCCTAAATCCAAGCTCCAAAAGCTTTTCCTCTGCCTTTTCCACCATACCGAGTTTTTCCTTTGTTATGGTTTCACCATATACAAATCTTGATGCCAAACACGCATAAGAAGGCTTGTCCCATGTAGGAAGATTAAGCTCCTTTGAAAGCTTACGTATATCATCTTTAGTAAGCCCTGCATATCTTAACGGACTTTTAATCTCAAGCTCGGCTACTGCCATAAGCCCGGGTCGGTAATCTCCTTCATCATCTACATTCGAACCCTCGACAACATATTCTATGCCACGCTCGGAGGCGATATCCTTTATTTTGGAAAAAAGATTTTTCTTACATAAGTAACATCTGTTTTTTGGATTTTTACAAAAACCGGGAACCGAAAGCTCATCCGTCTCCAAAACAATCTGCTCTATACCCTCTGCCTCACAAAAAGCCTTTGTCTCCTCAAGTTCCCTTGCCGGAAATGAGCAGGACTGCGCAGTTACCGCCACCGCCTTATCACCTAAAACAGCATGCGCTTCCTTTAACAAAAAGGTCGAATCAACCCCCGATGAAAATGCAACCAAAACACTTCCAAGCTCACGTAGGTATTCTTCTAGCTTTTCTTTCTTTTTATATAATTCTTCCATAAGTATCCCTTTCTTATATCAAACTTATATGTGACAAGTTTACGCTCCCATATTACAGTTGCGCCAAGACTCTTTCTCAAATAAACTAATATATGTCACTCTTCAATCAGTTTCTTTACCTCTTCGATACCGATATTTTTCTCCCTTGCTATGCGTGCCAAATCTTCGTATTCATATTTGCATCTCTTAGCGCCATATCCTGATGATATTTTTTGCCTTACTTCGCCATAAGGAGTTTCCACAGACTCTATCCGGCGCTTCAACACATATCTCTTTGTCTCGGTCTCACGCACTCCGATAGTTGTTGTATATTTAAATATCAGTTCAATCATTTTCTCTTTGATTTCTTCTTTGCACATAACCCAGATAAGGGTGCCCGGTCTTGATTTTTTCATACCGATCGGAATAGTATAAACCTCAAGTGCACCGCCATCAAACAGCCTTTCTGTTGCAAAGCTTATTTCCTCCGCAGTCATATCGTCCACATTACAGGATAGCTCAAGAACAGTATCCGTCTTATCATCTGCTTCGCCCATCATAGCCCTTACACAGTTAGCTGCTTCAAAATCCTTTTTTCCCATTCCGTATCCGATAGCGTGTGTTATCATAACCGGCATCTCACCAAAACTGTCTGTAAAATATTTCAATAATGCAGCTCCGGTCGGAGTGCAAAGCTCTCCGTTTATCTTACCGCCATAAATCGGTACATCCTTTAAAATATAAGCTGTTGCAGGTGCCGGTACCGGAAGTATGCCATGTGCACACTTTACCTGACCGCTTCCTACATGCACAGGTGATGTAACTATTCTTTCAGGCGCAAGCTCTTCCATAAGCATACATACCATCGTAACATCCGCAACTGCATCCATGGTTCCCACCTCGTGAAAATGTATCTCGGTAACAGGTCTTCCATGCGCATGACTTTCTGCTTCAGCAATCAATCCATACACAGCCAGTACGTCTTTTTTCACTTTATCAGAAATATTTAAACTATCAACAATATGCTCTATATCGTGCATGCTTGCATGGTGATGATGACCATGTTCGTGATGATGTTCGTGTTCGTGCTCGTGTTCTCCATGCTCGTGGTAATGATGCTCGTGCACATGCACGCCATGTTCATGATGATGGTGTTCATGTTCCCCATGCTCATGATGGTGTTCATGATTTTCATGTTCATGATCATATTCTCCATGCTCATGATGGTGTTCGTATATATTTTCATCTTCCTCGGAACCGTTCACCCTAACTGCGATATGTGTTCCTGTAATTCCACACTTCACAGAACTTTCCTTTTCAACCACCACACCGGGTATTGAAAGAGAATTTATTTTATCTATAAATTTATCAGGTTCAGGCAGGAGCTCAACCAACGCTGCTGCAAGCATATCTCCCGCTGCACCCATACTGCAATCCAGATATAATGTTTTCATCGTAAACCTCCAAATTAAATTCGTTTAACATGTCATCAGAGACGATTCTCTCTGACACATTATATATCATCATCCATTCTGTAAGACTGTATATAAAAATGTGCTTAGCATGGCGTTAAGTAACACGTGCCATGCGAGTACATTTATATATACTGTCGAAGCATACAAAAATGTGTCAGAGAGAATCGTCCCTGATGACACATTTGTTCACCTGTGGTTTATCATGCTTGCAAGATACCCTGCTCCAAATCCGTTATCGATATTTACAACAGACACTCCGCTGGCACAGGAATTAAGCATAGATAATAACGCAGAAAGCCCTCCAAAGGATGCTCCATATCCGACACTTGTCGGTACTGCTATAACCGGACAATCGCAAAGTCCTCCTACCACACTCGCTAAAGCACCTTCCATACCTGCAATTGCAATCACAACGCTCGCATCCATAAGTTCCTCCTTATACGCAAGCAGCCTGTGAATTCCTGCGACCCCGACATCATAGATTCTCGTCACCTCATTTCCAAGTGACTCGGCCGTGATGGCAGCCTCTTCTGCAACAGGTATGTCGCTTGTGCCCGCTGTCGCGACAACAATCTTTCCTAAACCGTCTGCCTTGTGAAATGTACCGTAAAATCCGATTCGTGCATCAGCATAATAGGTTATAGGATAATTTTTTGATAAGTCTTCCGCCTTATCAGGTTCAATCCTGGTTATCAAGATCTTATCCTGTCCGTTTTCCTTCATCACATCAATAATGCCGCTTATCTGCTCACAAGTTTTTCCGGCTCCGTATATAACCTCCGGCACTCCCTGCCTTATCTTGCGATGATTATCAACCTTAGCATATTCTATATCAGTAAACGGTTCAACCTTTAACTTTAAAAGTGCCTCATCAACCGAAAGCACACCATTTTTTACATCCTCAAGTATACGCTTAGTCTCATTTATCATATGATCATATACTCCTAACTTTTTGACTAAAGTTTATTCTCACTTCTAACTAACAATAATTCTAAAAAACAAACTACTTATTTGTTTTCTTGTTATTTTCACAGATTAAACATTCGACAAAACAAATTTACTCTCTTATTATAAAAGCGGTTTTGCATTTTGCAAACCGCTTTTTATAATAATTTAATTTTTATTTTTCATAAGAGAAGCTCTTACCACACCTTTTGGATCTTTAATGATAAGAATTATAAGCCAGATGATAAGTCCAAGCGCAACAACCGAAAGGCCAAGGAATAAATCATTTAACATATCCGCAGGCTCCGGAGTAAAATATGCACTCTTTAATTCTATGAATTCCGCTATCGCATCCACCATCCACATAAGTGATGCACCCCAGTACATAAGTGCAAGAGTTCCTAGCTTCATCTCATTTTTTGGAGCATTTTTATACCACAAAATTGTTGTAATGATTGCGGCAAAAACTGTAGTAAGTAAAGTCATTTTATGCCTCCTCTAAACTGTCATCGGACTGTTCTTCCAAAGAATCTGCCTTCTTTTCTATCGCAGAAGAAACTGCAACCATACCAAGCCAAACTGCCGTAACAAGTCCCGCCATACCAACACCTACTGTTGACATCTCATGGAGCATTTCGGCTGCATCGGTCGGATTACCCGCCGCCGTTAAAAATGGGAACCACGGAACAACCTCTCCATGCCACAGATGCTCAAATGCGAGAAGTCCCGAACCACCCCAGAGAAGATTATTAAGCCATCCGAGCTTATGTGAAAATGGAATCTTTTTTGAAGTTTCTACAGACTCTATATCCTTTGAATCCAAGCTAATTTCTAAATTCTCACTTTTTGTTTCCTTTGATTTTACCACCTTTGTTGCAATTGTTGTAACCACTGCCTCAACAGCAGGAACGATAAAACATGCCATAAAATAACCCTCCTTAAAATAAATAAAAGGTATACGTTATCTCTTTTCTAAGAAAACATACACCTTCATAGCATACTATTTTTCAATATTTCAAAACACTTTAAAATACACATTCAATTTAATTTCAAAACTCAAGTATCAAAAATCTTCAATTATATAAATTGAAACATAATTTTAAAGTTTGCACTTCTGTGCATTAAATCGGCTTCATACCGACACTGATATTATATAATAATATATTTCTTCAAGCAAGTTTTTATTTCACTTGTGAATCAAATTTCTTTATCTCTTCTATCGCCTGTTTTATAAGCTTACCTGTCGAAAAATCATCTATCCCGACTATTATGTTGTCACAATGATTAAACGGAATCAAAATTCTCTTTGCACTACTCTGGGAAACAGCGAGGGCCATCTTAGGCGTAACCTCACCCAAAAGCGCATCAGCTATAATAATCCCTATAGGACCAACAATTATATCTGCTTTGCGGCATCCAACCATAACAGAATTTTCTCCGGTTGCTGCCTCATCCGCACCTGCCTTAAGCATGGCAGTTGTCGCTGTACTGTTAGTACCCACTGCCAACACATATGCATCCTCAATATTTTGCTTTAAAGCTGTAACAAGCTGCTTTCCTACACCGCCACCCTGGGCATCAATAACAAGTATCGTCATATTATCTTCTCCATAAAATAAAAATCAATCTCTAAATAGTTTAACACCATAAAAAGCAGAAAACAATAATTATATAAAACAAAATAATAATATAAAACAAAATAATAAAATACAAATCAAAACTCAAGTCAAAGATACAATACAACCTTAAACGCAAGATGTTTGGATTGACTAACCATATGTTTAAATGTTAAATTAAAATCCCATGAGGGAGTAGCAGGCACATTAATTATGTGCAGTAAGTCAACATACTGATTATTATAATCTGGCTTACTTTAATTTGCGAGACTCATGTATGACGTTAGTTATGCATGAATTCCCTTCATTTATAGAGTTTTCAGGTATAGCTTACGGCTATACCTTTTTTTATGCGCAGAGCTTCCAAAAGGAATATGCCAGCTAAAGCTGACCGGCAGCTCGCGCACGAGTAGGGTGCGATTACATCTTCCCTACTCGATTTGACTCAAAGATAAAATTAAAAAAACAGGAGAAAAATAATGTTAGAATTCGCTTTTATCGCAAACAGCATATTGCTCGGAATAGGTCTTGCCATGGATGCATTTTCTGTTTCAGTTGCGAACGGTCTAAATGATGCAAACATGAAAAAATCCGGCAAGATTAAAATAGCCGGAACCTTTGCATTTTTTCAGTTTATTATGCCGCTTATCGGTTGGTTTCTTGTCACAAGGATTGCAGAAAAATTTGAAAAGTTCCAAAAATTCATACCTTGGATAGCTTTATTCTTACTTTTATTTATAGGAATAGATATGATAATTGAAAGCATCAAGGATTCCGAAGAAAAAAAAGAAACCAAGGACGATACAAAGCTTCAAAAAGGCGAACATAATTTATCCTCTGATGAAGCAAAAAACAAACATGAAAAATCATCTGATTCAGCTCAAAAAAAAGAGGCATTAACCCTTGGTTTTATGACACTTATGCTTCAAGGGATTGCAACCTCTATAGATGCTTTATCTGTTGGCTTTACCATATCTGATTACGGATTTAAGCCGGCATTATTATGCTCTCTTATAATAGCTGTCGTAACATTTATAATCTGTATAATAGGACTTCGTATAGGTATACATTTTGGAACGAAGCTTTCCAAAAAAGCTGCTATACTCGGCGGTTCTATTCTTATATTTATAGGTCTTGAAATTTTTATTAAAGGACTATTTTTCTAATTTTTAACAAAATGTTCTTAATTAGAAATCTAAAAGTTGCAAAAAGCATTAACGCAAATTATCAAAGTCAAACTTTAGCTGCTCATACTCTTCGTTCTTTTCCCGGTCAGAACGTCCGTCTTTTTTCTGTCCAATTAACTCCTCTTTCTTCTCATGACTGACGTACCCTTCCATCTCTTTGCCAATCCATTTCATTATGACCTCAACCACATAGTCTTTTTCCTGATTGGTCAATTCTTTCCCAGGCTTGATATGATGCCACTTCTTTAGGCAGCCTCTGCAGCAGCAGGCGGTGGCATGCTGTGCTATAAACACAGGATGACCTTTCATTGGAGTCTGTTTTCCGTCATTTGCAATAAATGCAGCGGCGATTTTTTTATTGATCAAATCCTCCGCATGCTCCCTTATGGTCTCTATTCCCTTATCAGCCACATACTGCTTGTCCTTATCTTTTAAATGAAATCTGCTTCTGAACTTTGACCTTGAAAGTTTTTCAAACAAATCCTCATACATAATCTATTCCTCTCAATGTGTATCATGTGGCAAATGTTTCATATGATGTTCAAGATGGCAAGGCATAGTAACAGACACTTTATCACACCTTAGTGTGAAAAAACTCCTTGCTAAATTATTTCTCATCCTTCTTTTTTTCTTTCTTATCCATATACATTTGAGCATCGGAAAAAGCTATATGATCCTGAATCGGAACCTCACCGTTTTCCATAGTACTTAGTCCAAAGGAAACACTTAACTCCCTGTCCTTTATTATAAAAATCTTTTCCATCTCATTAAGCTTAACTATATAATCTCTTGCCTCTGTCTCTGACACACCAGGCAAAAAAATCACGAACTCATCTCCACCGGTTCTGAACATAATACTTTTTTCCGGAAGAATAGTTTTAAACAGCATAACTGCCATTCTTATATATTCGTCACCAACCATATGTCCGTAGATGTCATTTATCTCCTTAAGTCTGTCACAGTCCGCAGTTATAATGCTTAACGGATATGTAGATTCACTTATCCTTTCTACAAATTCATCAAAATACGACCTGTTATATATACCTGTCAGTTCATCTGTGACAGCACGCTTTTTAAGTTCTCTTTTCAAAAGCTCCTGTTCGGTGACATTATTGATAATCGCTATTATTCCTCTTACTCTTCCGTCAGGATATTTCAAAGGCTCTTTTATTATCTGCAAAAACTCCTGCTTACCATCTTCATTTTCTTCGATAACATATGAAGTACCTATTCCGGTTTCTATCAGTTTCAGGTCACTCTCATAGGCTGCCCTTGCATTTTCCTTATCCCTACGGATTTCCATATCCGTCTTACCTCTTATGGTCCAGTCCGGATCGTCATAGTTATCAAGATGATGCCAATACTGTGAGCAAAATACGTATCTTCCATTAGCATCCTTAAGATATATGAGTGACGGAAGAACCTTTAGCATATTGCCTATTTCCGAAAATGAAACGGAATTAATACTCTCTACCGCCCTTTCAATTCTGTTAAGCACAACCCTCTTTGATTGTCCTGCTTCAATTACATCCGCGACCGCATCTCCCAGATATATCTCATCCTTATCTGCATTTTCCTTATCTGTCAAAACCAATGCCGGTATTGCAAAAATATATGTATTGGATTCACTGATAAAATCCAAAAGTGCATTAATATTATTAATTGATGAAGGATTGTCAATTATTACCGCAGTAATGCCATCTAACAATTCCTTCAGCTTTTCCAACGCTCCCTCAACATCATTTACTCTGATAAGCTTATACTTTCCAGAAATAATCTTATCAAAATAATTAAGCCTGTCACTCTCACCGGCTGCCACTACAAGTATGCTTTTCATTCAAATCGCTCCTTAATGTAAAAAAGTTTCGTCAAAGCACAAAGATAACATATATTATAATCCTAAATCAGCCATAACTCAACCATTTTATCAGCAACTATAGCTGTAATTCACACAATTTAAACCCATAAAAAAATATGACAAAGTTCCTGTACCCGCATCACAAAATCATGACATAATTTCCCTGATAATATTGATATGATTTTAACGCTGTGGTAAAATAAAGTTTAGTATTTATATATGGTTTCTATTCTATAAAATGATTAATAAATAACTTAAATTTGTGCGTAAAGGAGCGAAAAGTAGATGCAAACCAGAAAAAGGAGCATATCATTTAAAATACAGCTTTTGTTAATCTTAGTAATTGTAATCTGTGTCACAGCACTTTCGATATTCTTAAGAATAATATTAAAATCCTATCTTCTTGATGAAAAAAAGGACAGTACCAAATCAATTGCCGAGCTTGCTGCCATTGATATTGATGCGGATGATTTTCAGGCAATAATTGATGAAGGTGGCGAAACGGATGCCTATGACAGAATTCTTGATACACTCTCACCTTATATGGATGTGGAGGGAGTAACCTTTATTTACACCATGACCAAGGATGAAGATGATACACTGTATTATGTAGTGGATGCTGACCCTGATGATCCGGCGGATGCGGGAGAAGAATATGAAGATACTACAGATATTATGGTAAAAACCTTCGAGGGTAAATCCTTATCCGAAGGCGAAATCACCTCTGACGAATGGGGAGATTTCATGTCAAGCTACGCTCCTGTTTTTAAAGATGGAAAAGTAATCGGTATAGTCGGTGTTGACTGCGATGTTACATATATCGGCGAAGCATTAAATACAATCATGAAAAGATTTATAATAGTTGCATGCTGCTTCCTTGTTTTAGGAATTATATTTGCATTCTTTATGAGCAAGTCATTAAAGAAAAATTTCGTTATGCTTAACAACAAAATCCTTGATATAGCAAGCGATGACGGAGACCTTCGTAAAACCGTTGACATACGTACCGGCGACGAATTTGAGGTTGTCGGCGAGAGTCTCAACACACTTCTTCAAAAGACAAGAAATACCATGAGTGTCGCTCAAAGCTCTTCAAGAGAAATAAGCGGCGGCTCAGGAGAAATCGCCATGTCGGTAAATGAAGTCGGCGAGCAGATAAGTCAGATCAAGACTGCTGCGGCTGAGATAACCAAGGCTGAAAGCAGCGCCCTTGGCAATATGGAGGATATGACCAATCAGTCTGCTCTTGCACTTGAAAATACGGAAAACGTGGAAAGAGAGCTTGCTCAATCCGAAGAATTAATAAATGAAATCACAGAACTTTCAAAGGAATTGAGTAATTTTGTAAACGATGCCGCCAATAACTTAAGGGATAAAAACGAAGAAATATCAGCAGAACTTAATAACAGTTTGGAAGCAGCAGGTGCAGTAGCCGAGATAAAAACTCTTACTGCTGCTATCCTTGATATCGCGGAACAGACCAATATGCTTTCTTTAAATGCAAGTATAGAAGCTGCCAGAGCAGGCGAAGCCGGAAGAGGTTTTTCAGTTGTAGCAACCGAAATCGCCAAGCTTGCAAATGATTCCGGTGAAGCTGCTGAAAAGATAAGTATCATCGGCGAATCCATCATAGATATAGTTGAAAGCTTAGGCTGTGTATCAAGTGAGATGATGTTGTTTGTATCCGACAATGTAATGAATGATTACGAACAGTTCCAGAATTACGGTAATGAATACTATGAAAAAGCTCAGGAAATCTCTGAGCGTACAAAGCTTATATATGAAACTACAAAAGCTTTAAGAGACGGTATGAACAGTATGTCAGATTCTGCCTCCTCCATGCTTGCTGCATCAGAGGAAAACCTGGCAACCATTCAGGGTATCGCGGACAATCTTCAGGACATTGACAATTCTATGCAGTCTGTCAAGGCAAAAACCAACGACAACTTAAACGCAATAAACAGCATGAATTCAGTTGTAGGCGGATATAAAATATAAAATTATATTGATAAATTTGTTAGAAAATGGTTTAATTATATTATGATTATTTAGCTATTTGAAATGGGAGGTTAAGGTATGGATAATGGCAGAAAAACTATAGCACTTTTACTTAGTGCGCTGGATAACAGTTACGATGAATCGCTTTGTAAGGGAGTAAATCTTGCCTGTCAGGAGCTTGGATATAATCTTGTAGTTCTTCCCGGTAATTATATAAAAAGAGAAGTTACTGCAAAGGATAAAAAACCATTTATATATCAGTTCAATACCATATATGATTGCGTCAATGCATCCAATATATCAGGTATAATTATCGCAGCCGGAAGTATCGGTGCATTTACAAATGAAGACGGTGTACGCAGCTTCCTGGATAATTATAAGGATATCCCAATGGTTCTTGTATCTTCGATATATAGCGGATATACATGTGTCAATTATGATAATTCAAACGGAATAAGAGACGGACTTGAATACCTTGTTGAAGTCTGCGGATGTAAAAAATTCGGTATGTTAAAAGGTCCTTCCGGAAATTCAGAATTTAATCAGCGTTATGATACATTTATGGAGATGATGAATAAATATCATATTACCGTAACCGAAGATAACATATGCAATGTTCACCCTTCGGACGATAATCATGATGCATGTAAGGCATTTCTTAAAAAGAATCCTGATATCGAGGCTGTATTTTGTATCAATGATTATTCTGCCCTTGATCTGTGCGACGAGATAAAGGCTCTCGGGAAAACTCCGGGACACGAGATAAAGGTGCTCGGATATGATAATACTATTCAAAGTTCAAAAGCTATACCGCCTCTTGCAACTATCTCTGCTGACCCTGTTACACTCGGACACGAAGCAGCTGCATATCTTGACATCAAGATGAAAGGAAGCAATGTTGATTCCATCAATCTTCCAGCAACTCTTGTAAAGAGAGATTCTCTTGGAACAAATGATAATGCATATATAGGTTCAAGCAGTACAAGACATCTTGCAGAGATGGATACAGATGAAGCCTTTGATTACATCTTCTATCGTCTGAGAAGAAGCGGTAAATCCAAGGACCAGCTTCCGGAATATAAAGCATTTGTCAAGCTGATTGAAAGTCTGAAGCTTTTCATGAATATGGAAACCATCGATGACGATGCATACTTTATGGTATCCAGATACTTTGGAGAATTTGTTGAATGCAATGCTACCAGATATGCAGATATTGAAAATCTTACAAGATATATAGATCAGATTAAAGTAGATTCAGTCACCCATATGGAGCTGGAATCACAGATTAACTTTGAATATATATATCAGGATCTTTATAAGACAATACTTCAATCAACAGACAGTGATATAAGAGCCTCAGAAGACAGAAATGTATTTACCAGAGAAGATATTAAAAAATTCGTTCAAATAACCGGTGATATCAAAGATGGAAATGATGAGAACTACACCAAACTTCTCTCTCACTTGGGTGGACTTCAGGCAAAGAACGGATATATTTATATGCTTGACGAACCTGTCATCCATGAAAACATGGAACGCTTTGTACCAAAGGGAAGCTTTAAATTAAAAGCATTTATTCAGGATGGCTCCATCTGGAACATCCCTTCCGATAATCAAAGTGTAGAACTTAGCAATTTATTTAACAACGACTTTTTGGGAGGAAATCATTTTTCCATGGTTATGCTTCCACTATACTTTGACAAAACAGTTTATGGATTCATATTACTTGAACTTACAGACAAGATATATCCTAACTGTGAATTTATTTCATTCCAATTAAGTCAGAGTGCAAGACTAATCAATCTTTTGAAATAAATGAGTCATGAGGTGTGAGCCTTGTCACATCCAATTAGTATATAAGACTGTATAAAAAAATATGCAAAGCATGGCGTTGAGTATCACGTGCCATGCGTGCATATTTTTTTATACAGTCAAAGTATATTAATATAGGTGACAAGGCTCACACCCTACACACTCTTTTTTACTCTGTTCCTTCTATTATTTCATTGATTTCATCACAGATTACATCAGCACATTCTTCTGCGGTTGCTTTATCGAAGATATACTCATCAGCACCTTGTTTAAATGCATCTATTATGCTTTCATTTTCTATGTTTGGAATTATGAGCTGTAGGTTTTCCTGATGCTCATTCATTTCCTCGATAGCCTTATATTCATTGGTTTCAGATAAGCCTTCTTCGTTCAAAATCTCGATTGCTTTTTTACTAACAGGAACTCCTTTTTCTGTCTGCTGAAGCTTAACCATATATGGATCATTTAAAAGATAGTTTAAAAGCTTTGCAGCCTCTTCAGGATGCTCAGTATTTGAACTTATCGCCCACATGGTTGCAGGTTTGGTGTACCATCCGGAACGCTTGGCACCGGGTAAAACAGGGTACATACATCTGCTAACATTTGCACCTGTTTCCGCAAGTCCGTCACAGTAAATCTTTGTATCACTTACCCAGCACATAGTACCGGCTATCTCACCGGACATATATCTGTTTCTGTCAAATGTATCGACCGGACAAAGAACATGCCCATCGATAAGACTCCTATAAAACTCGATAAGCTCTGTCATTTCATCCTTACTTATTGCAAGTGTTCCATCCTGATTAAACATCTGTTTTCCGCTACTTTGCTCATAATACGAGATAATAAGTATGAACATCTGCTTTTTGCTCATTCCAAGCACGTATCTGTCATCCTTACCAAGTGCCTCTCCCATTTCAAACAAGTCATCCCATGTCTTCGGAAGACTCAAACCGTATTCATCAAGCACATCCTGATTATAATAAAACACATGTGTATTCATCGCAATCGGAAGTGCATTGAGCTTTCCGTTCTTTGTACCATATGCCTTTTCTTCTTCTGTGAAATTATCGAGGTCAATATATTCAGAAAGTTCATTTAAATCATAGAACCCTTCACCATCAGAAGAATACATATCAAGCCATGCATAATTAATCTGCATTACATCCGCCTCGTTATCTGATTCCATCCATACCTTAGTACGCTTTTCATAGCCATTCCACTCGCCATACCTGTATGAAACCAAAACATCCGGATAAAGCTCCTGAAAATGATCTACTCCCTCCATGGTATATATGTGTCTGGCATCATTTCCCCACCATGAAAGCTGTATCACGGTTTCTCCCTGATGAGTGGTAGTATAGCTTTTACCGTATCCGGCATTAAAATTAACCTTTACAAGAGTAAACACAAGAAGAGCGGTCATTATGAAAAATATAATAATAAAAGTAAATCGTGCTTTATTTTTCATCGTCTTCTGCCTCCTCTCCGTAGAAAGTATAGCATGACTTTCCATTATTTTTAGAGATATAAAGTGCACTATCTGCTTTTTCATATAAATCCTTAAAGTCCGTACCGGACACTTCCTTTATATAAACTCCGGCGCTTATGGAAAGCTCGCACTGTTCTCTCTCATATTCAAATTCTTCTGAAAATGCCTCGATAACCTGTTCCATCCTTTCAATGGCTGCTGCCTTTATATCCTCTATAGGAACATCCTTGCAGCCGGTATAAAGAGCAAATTCATCTCCGCCCAAACGTCCGATTATAGTCTGATTATTGTATAGTTTTCTAAGCAGCTTACCCATACGGATGATGACCTGATCACCATAGCTATGTCCAAGTCTGTCATTTATCTGCTTAAAGTTATCCATATCCATCATTACAAATACGACAAGATCATCCGAAGGTTCCTTTTTAAGTTCATTTTCCACAGATTCCTGAAATGTGGCTTTATTCATTACACCCGAAAGTCTGTCTATCTCTGCCTTATCCTGAAGTGACGAAACCATACCATCCATAGGTTTAGATAGCTTAGTTATTATAACAAGTCCGACAAGCACAAACATCATGGCAAGCGCACCGGATATCCTTAATGTAAAAGATTTAAGCTCCTGATTTTCCTTTAAAATAATATCAGTAGGAACAGAGCACACAACCCTCCAGCCATTAAAACAAACATTGGTATTTATCAAATAATCACGTGTAACTATACTGCTTGAATTTCCGGCATCAAAAAATTCATCTTCAATATTTTTAAGTATCTCATCCGGCAGCTTTTCTCCGATTTCCGAATCGTCAGATGAATACATAATTGTATTTTCATCATCCACAAGTCTAATCGTCATCTCATCAAGCTGCTCAGGATAAACAAATACAGACGCAAGCTCTCTTGTATAAATTGAAGAAATCAAAATCGCATTTGGATTTAATCTTTTGATATAGTACATACGGTCGGAATTACCGTTTACACCAAAGCACCAGCCATCATTTTTCTTAGGATTTGTTATATAGCTTGAAAATGTATCATAGATACCGCCATCCTTAAACAAATCCTGTGTTCCGTGAGAAACCCAGCCAACCTTATGATCATCTGCAAAAACAATTCCAAAATCAGAATAATTATCCATAAGACCTATGTCGACGATTCGATTTTTTATAGTCTCTTCATTTTTAACCTTATCATAATCTTCCATTTTTTCATCTGTTTCATCATAAAGATAATAGACTTCATCAGAAAAAAGAAGTGTAGGTGTAGTCTCCATACGCTCCAGATATGAATTGATATTAAGCTCAAGCTGTCTGCTGTTTGCTGCTATAAGATCCGAAACCTTTTCCTGCATAGCCTGTCCTGTACGGTCAAGGATAATATAATCAAGAAAGGCCGTAACAATTATTATGAGCATAGCAAATACAAACAACACCTCATATTGAAACAAACGAAAGCGTTCATCCGAACGTTCACGCTTGCGATTTTTATCTGACATGTAAGTAATCCTCCGCTAGTGTACTGTACATAATTATATAATTATTTTATTTAACATTCAAGTAAGGTAAAAAAAATGTGTCAACGAAGATTATCTCCGTTGACACATCTGTTAAACTATTTCGTTCCGAAAATTCTGTCACCGGCATCTCCAAGTCCCGGGCAGATATACGCATCCTTATTGAGACATCTGTCAACCTGTGCTACATAAATCTGAACATCCGGATGCTCACTTGCAACCTTTTCAAGTCCATCAGGCGAAGCGATGATTGTCATATATTTGATATGCGTGCCACCTGCTTTTTTTATCTGCGCCAATGCATCACAAGCAGAGCCTCCTGTTGCAGTCATCGGATCAAGCACAACTATCAATCTGTCTTCTATAGGTTGAGGGAGCTTACAATAATACTCCTGTGGAACCTTTGTCTCCTCATCACGATACATACCGATATGTCCAACTTTTGCAGCCGGAACAAGTGTAAGCATACCGCTAACCATACCAAGTCCCGCTCTTAAAATCGGAACAAGCGCCGGCTTTTTACCTGCTATAAACGGTGCCATACATTCCTCTATAGGCGTTTCAATCGCAACATCCTCAGTAGGCAAATCTCTGAGTGCCTCATATCCCATGAGCATAGCCACTTCCTCAGTAAGCTTACGAAACTCATTGGTACCTGTATTTTTATCTCTCATCATGGATATTTTATGCTTTAGAAGCGGATGATTAATTACTGTGATATTTTCTCTCATATAAAACTTTCCTCCCCTTGTAAACTACAACTAATTATATACTTAAATTATTTTATATTCAAGTACAGCAAAGAAAAATGTGACATGGTTTATGTCCATGTCACATATCTCAAAAATGAAAAATTATGATTTTTTAATTTTTATATTTTTAAATATGAGTAAACCTATTCCCAATCCTGATACTGTCATCGCAATTACTATCCATAAGATATTTCTGTCACCTGTCTTTGGTTCATCAGAAAAAATAATTGTCTGACCTTCATAATTAATATCCTCATGACTCGCAACAAGCACCTCACTACCCTGTTCATCTTTTATATACATATATTCATATAAAACAACACTCTTTCCGGCAAGCTCTGATGCGTCAAAGGTAAACACCACGTCGGTTTTCATATTATTATCAATAGAAGTAAATTCTGATGATGACCATACCTCCTTACCTTCTACCAGGAGCTTTTCTCCCGTCGACTTATCATATACAACTCCGCGCAAAATAAGATCCTCACCTATGTCAACATTTGATATATCAACAGTATCATTTAAAGTTACTTTCTTATTTGGTGCTGATACTTTTCCTCCATCTGCTGCATTTTTTGCAGTTGTACCTATCTTAGGATAATGCACCTGCTGTTCTTTATCATCTAATCGCGCATGACTGTCAATCTTTATATCTTTGTGATATAAATCCTCGAACACAACTATCGTTGCACCCTCAAGTGATGTGGAATTAAAATTAAACTCCAGACAAACTGTCATATCTTTTTTATCAGCAGTAAATGTATTTTCAGCAGTGACTTCTTTTTGGTCATCCAAAAATACTTCTCCCGTCTCTGAATTATATAATTTTCCTTTTACTGTATATTCCTTACCGACAATTAAATTGGTACATTCTACCGAATCTATTATAGTAACATTTTCAGATATCACTCCGGTATGTCCGTTCGTATTTTTATCCTTTGCAGTGGTTTTGACGTGCGGATATTGCACCTGCTGATTGGTATCAGATATATCAGAGTGCATTGCGACCATTTTACCATCATAATATAGTTCTTCAAATACAGTAACCGTTTCTCCTTCTGATTCCAGGCTGTTAAATGTAAATTCAAGATCAACAATCTGATTTTCTTTCTCTGCTGTAAAATCAATCTCAGATGCTACTTCTTCTCCGTCTATATCGGTATAAACCTCTCCTGTGGCGGTATCATACAGCTTTCCTTTTATGGTATATCTCCTGCCAACAACAAGATCGGTACAATCAACCTTATCAACTATAGTAGTTTTCTCACCGATTACTCCTATATGATCATTTGTGCTTATATCGGCGGCTGTGGTTTTAATCTTTGGATAATAAACCTTATTTAATAATTCAATGGATTTATCAATATAATAAATTCCATTTAATTCAGACTTCTCATCCTCCGCATTAAATTTAATTTCTACGTCATCCAGTCCCACAAAGTCATCAGGTGTATTTAATTCTTTAAGAACATAATTTCCCAAAGGTATATCACCTTGTGACGCCTTACCTTCATCATCTGTCATAAGCGAATATACAAGATCACCTTTCTCATACAATTTTTTCCCACTATTGTCTAAGGTATATATATCCTCATTGGCATATAATCCAAATTCTATATTTTCTAAAGGAATTTCATTAATAATAAATTCCTTCTTCTCTTCATCAAACTCTCTTATTTCTCCGGTTTTTGAAAGTGACAATTTACAATAAATAGGAGTATCACTATACGCTATATCCACAACTGCAGCCGTGTCACCTTCATTTTCAGTGGTTGTATAAATTGTATTATCATCTATAGAAAAATCTATACCTTCAGGATTATCTATGTTATATCCTACCGGTGCTGATGTTTCAATCAACTTATAATTACCATATGTAAGTGTTCCCGGAGTGATCAAAATACCATTATCATCTGTCATAAATTCATCAATATCATTATATTCGGAGCCGGTATAGGTTTTAAATGAAATATAATCATTATCTTTATATGACCATATCTTATATGATGATGAATTATTTAAAACAGGCATCTTTGTAGTACTGTCTATCTTCGTGACTCTTAGATAGTATTTTTTTGCCTTATCTGTCTTATAAAGTATTTTTTGTGGAGTACGGTTATCTTCTGATATAGTTATATAAAAATCCGCAACCGGCATATACCCTATCGGAACTGTTGTTTCACGAACTAAATATGTACCATATCTAAGCTCTGCTGATAAGGCATATCCTTCTTTATTTGTAAACATTTCTTTAGTTCCATCAGAAGCAAGATTTACTGCTTTTTTCTCATCAAATACATAGTTCCCTGATTCGTCGGTTGATAAATCTCCCAATCTACATGCCATAAAGCCCGCATTGGCAAGTGGTTTTTTCTCAGCCGAATCATCTTCTGCCAATTTAACAATCTGAAAAGCCTGTCTTTTTTCGTGATTGGTCACTATCCTCTGATTTTGCTTTTCTATATCATTCATATTTTTCTCAACTTTAACAGTTGTGACTCTACTATCAAGGATATACCCTTTTGGTGCTTCAACCTCCTGAAAGGTTATATAACCAAATGGCAAAATAGTTTCATTATTATTATTTAAAAATAACGAATCTCCGGATATCCCATTAAAAGAGGTCAGATACTTACTATTAAGATATGCCTTTCCTTCAGAATCTGTCTTTATATACCAATGTCTAATATATGAATTATTATTCTGTCCGCCTTCCGGATTTGACGCAAAAAACTTAACTTCATATATTGCTCCCTCAAGATAGAGTTTTTTAAAGTAATCATCGCTTTCATCATCTTTTTTGGTAAGAATCAACGATATCGGCACATATCCCGGAGTTTCTAAAGAGCTGACAACATTAGCATTGACAGAATCATTAACCGCTACTTTATATACCTTGGTATCCAGTGTATATCCCCGTGGTGCAGTAATTTCCCTGACATAATATGTTCCATAATCAAGTTCTTTGCTTGTTCCTTTTCCGGATGCATCAGTCGTTATGGATGTCACAAGTCCCGTATTTGATTTTGCATTATTTTCGGAAAGATACACCCCATAAACCGCACCTTCAAGAGAATAATTATCATTATTTTTTGTCAATGTTTCGTTGTCTGACTTCTTATTTATTTCTATATGACCTTTTTTTATAAGCTTGGCATCTCCAAACAAAACAGGCTGATAATCTCCGTCATTATTTATGCAATAATTAAGCGTAGTTTCATAATTATCCTTATTCTCATTTACCCAATTGAGCATTTTAGTATAAAACGCATCCTGATCTTCTATCGAATATGGTGATAAGGAATCTGTTATATACATTTTATAAGGACTAAATGAAGGATTAACCGAATTAATATAATTCCATATAGCACACTGACCAAGATAATAATTCATGGCTCCTTCAGGTCCGCTTATATCATAAAACTCTGTTATATAATAAATCATCAAAGCTATTGTTTTTCCCTGCTCACGCGTTAATTCAGGCGGATTGCCTGCGTGAAGAGTTACATTATCAGTTTCTTTAAATCTCTTATTTGGATCATAGCAAAAAGCATAGCGGTAATAATATCTGAGTATACCTTCTTTAAATGTCGTCTTTTTTACGCCATTTACATAAGATGTAACCTGAACCTGATATCCCTGCCTGTTTAAATCTTTTCCGTAATCTCCTGAACCAAGTATATCCGGATTATCCTCAAATTCTGCCGACTCCGGTACAGACAGATTATCTTCCGTAGCAATTATATCAATCTCAGATTCTTCTAAATTTTCAGTTTCAGATACATCTTCTACATTTTTTTCAATCTCAGTTTCAGATACATCTTCTACAGTTTTCTCAATTTCAGTTTCGGATGAATCTTCTACAATTTTCTCAATCTCTGTTTCAGATGCATCATCTACGGTTTTCTCCATCACGCTTTCAGATATATCTTCTTCGGCGGCAAGCATTGCCGAAGAACCACACATAGAAGCCAATACAACAGTAACCAAGATTACGGATACCATTTTTCTAAGCAAATTCTTCAGTTTATCCATAGGTCTAAATCTCCCTTCTTATACATTTTCACATACTTTTTAAATCTTATTTTTCATTATTCATTAATATCTCTATTATTTATTTTTCATTATTTATTTTTACATTTTAATATTTAATTTTTTAATCATATAAATAGCCCTTGGTATTTTGATTCTTTATCAACCCCCATTTCAATAAAAATGCATCAAAAATAATTGCCTTCCTCCCACAGCAATATTTAAGAAAATATTCTTTTTCCGTAAAAATGAAATAAAATGATAAATAAGCAGGAAAACTCAAATTAAATCCAGACCAATAGAAATATTAAAGAATTATTTCTGCTTGAATAAGAAGATACTACATAAAAAATATAAAATCAATAAAAAAATCGAAATGACACAAATAGTATCATTTTTATGTAAACAAATGCAATTATCGTAAACCAAAGCATTATAATTTTATAAAAATAACTCTTTTCAAAATAAAAAAGTCCTATCAAGTGATATCTTTTGATATATCACTCGATAGGACAATTAATCTAATCCGATTATAATTACTGTTCAGGTATTACTACTCTTTCGCCGGCATATATCTGTCTTAAATATTCCTTTGCCTGATTGACTGTAGTCTCATCAGGAATCATAACATAAACCTCAGCACTGCCTGTCGAATAAGTGGTAGACATGGCATCAGAACCTGTTACACTATATTTTACAACTTCCCAGCTTGGACTATCGGCAAGCTGTATCTTAACAAATTCTGCAATCTCATCATAATCCATACTTGTTAATACGCAATCCGAAACTTCATTCCAGATATTGGTATAATTTTTAAGGATCTGTGGACTTAAAGCCTTATCTATCATACCCTCGATTACAGCCATCTGATTTCTGCCTCTTTGTCTGTCACCATCCAAAAATGCATGTCTTTCTCTTGCAAAGAGCAGTGCCTGTTTACCATTTACATCATTATAGCCCTGATTAAAATGGTACGTCATATTTACAACATCATTATCAAATCCATCAAATTCATATTCAGAATAAACCGTAATACCACCAAGTGCATCTATTACATCCATAAATCCGTCAAAATTGATTCTTACAAAATCATCGACATTTACGCCGTAAAGCATCTCAAGTGTATCCATAGTTACATCTACTCCGTAAGCACCCGAATGAGTCAACTTATCTCTTACATTACCGGAAATCGAAAGTGGCACAAAGTAATCTCTCGGAGTACTTATCATAAGTATCTGGTGTGTATTCATATTAACAGTCAGTAAAATATTGGTGTCACTGTTACTGTTTGTTATTGTTCTGCCTCTTGTGTCTACACCATTTATAAGAATTGTAAAGACTTTATCATCTTCACTATTTAGATAATCCTCATTTATATCTTTCTTAATAGATGTCTCAAAATTCTTATTATATATAACTTTTATACGATTTTCCGCATCCTCATATCCCTCTGAATCAGTTATAAAACTCATATATGCATCATTAAGAATTATAGCCTGAGTCTGGTTATCAAATAAGCCCTTTATCAAATCTATCGCTGTATCATACTCGGTTACACTAATCGGCTGACCTAAAACGCTTTCAATATCAGCCTTAATTTTATTGGTATTATCTCTATCCAAAGTTGAAAGTATACCAAAATTATAATTAGCTGCACCATTTATATCATTTGCGGGATCATCTATTCTTACATATACATTAACATTATCTACCTTGGTATCTACGCCTGATATATTTTTAATCTTATTGTAGGTAAAGTTAATATAAAAACATCCAGCAAATAAAAAGAAACTTACTATTATCGATGTAAACGATGCAATAATTCCCGGTATAGACCACTTTTGCAACATAACAAATAAAACAAATAAAACAAACAAAAGTATATCTATTACAACTATATAAGGTGTAGGAACTATTTTTAACTTTATTACATATATCGTAGCCAATATGCTCAGGATAAGCTGAATCGTGCACAAAAAATATCCAACTATTCTTATTGTCTTTTTAACTTTATCATCTTTTCTTTTTTTACTGCTTACATTTTTATTGGTGCCTTTTTTTCCTGTGTTTCCCATCTTAAAATCTCCATATGTGATTCTTATTTCTTTTTATTATTTTCATTACCTTTTATATTATACTTAGTTATAAAAAAAAGTAAAGCAATTAAATTATTAAAAATTTATTCATTTCTTTTAACGGTTCCATAGATACTTGCCCAGTCATTATTGTCAAATATTTATAAAGAAATTAGTTTACAATATAATTGAAAATAAATTAATATCCTGTATAAATGTAAGTATCTTACTCTCCTCTATCTGCTTAACTGCGTTTGCGCAAAACTCCTGTCCCGGAAAGCTTACAAATATTTCAAAAAATATCCATACGATAAGAAGTCCCATGAAGCCTCCCAAAAGTGCGCCAAACACCCTGTTGATACCGCCCAATATCGGAAGCTTTGACACAAGCTTAAGTGCTATAATAATTATAGAAAGGATAAGGCCTATCAGCAAAAATGAAACCGCCTGCGCCACCATCCTCATAGCCCTTTCCACAATGTACTTGGAAATATAATCATAGAAATTATCTGCCTTTATGCCGATGCTTTCTCCGTAATTATTGTTATCCAAAATATTCTTTTTTAGACTTTCAGGAAGATTAAGGTTATTAATTATATTGGTCTGATCACTCTTGGTAGGATCATATTTATAAGCTTCTTCCTTAAGTTTTTCAAGGAGTGTAATATCAGTGAGCTCCTGTCCGGTTTTATCATAATACTCACCTTTTATCTTTTGCTCAACATTTTCCTCAATGATCTCACTTACTTTATGTTCGGCATAATCATCGATAGTAGTCCTGTCTACCAAAAAGCCGTATACAAAAGGCGATATAAGATATGCAAGTAAAAATGTAATCACTGAAAAAAGGACTCCGAACACACATCTGACGAGTCCTTTTACATAGCCGATAACGGCTGCTGATAAAATAATTATTATCGTAATTACAGTAAGAGCGTTCATATAAAACAAGCCTCATACTTTCTTTGTATTGCTAATCAAATTAATAATTAAAATCATACTATGACTTTAATAATTTAAATACAACCATACCAAGAATTGCATCAAGAGACATAAGGAGCAAAATGGCTGCCTTCATAGGTTTCGCTTTATCGCCTGTGGTTACTCCTGTACCCTTTTTTTCACTCTTGGTAACATTACTATCATCCGTTGAAGTTTCTGTTGTCAATTCCTCTGATGTTATCTTTTCAGTAGTTAGTTCCTCTGTTGTAATTTCTTCGGTCGTTACTTCTTCAGTTGTTACTTCTTCGGTTGTTACTTCTTCAGTTGTTACTTCTTCAGTTGTCTCTTCTTCAGTTGTCTCTTTTTCATTGACTATACTGATAGTGTTGGTTGAAGAATCTACTGTTACTCCATCATATGTATCATTAAGAATAACGTTATTTTCTGAATCAATATAAAATGATATCTCTGAAGTATTAGCTATATATCCATCCGGTGCCTCAAGCTCTTTTAGAATATGATCTGAATTTGTCATAAGATTATATAAGGTATAGCTTGACTTGGTTAAATCTTCAAATATTCCTCCCGACGCCTCCTTATTATCAGCATCACGAATTTCAAACTTCGCACCCGGTATCGGATTACCGTCAGAATCGGTTTTTAAAATTGTAACATAGGTTCTATCATTTTTTACCCTAATCACTCCACCCGACAAAATCTCAGCATCACTTTGACCGGATAATAAAGTTATACCATTATCCAGACTTGTTTTAAATTTTATCTCTTCAGATACAGGTATATATCCGGCAGGTGTAGAATCTTCTATTATGGTATATTCCTTGCCTATTTCAAGATTATTAATTGTAAGATAGTTTTCTCCATCTGATTCCCACTCATCTACAACTTCATCACCATTCTCATCTAAAACCTGAAATACAGCACCATCTACAAGATTACCGGCATCATCTACTTTAGCTAAATTTGCATTTATAAATACCGCATCACATAAAACATTTTGATGACCATCATTAACCATATATATCCATGCATCAAATCCCATTCCATAATAATCCGGCAATGTATCGATATAATCAAAAAGCGGTTTATAAAACAGATTCCACAATGAATACTCATCATCTATAGGATTATATGACGGATCATTGGATGTATACCATTTTTTCTGCTGTGTAGTAAATTCTGTTGGGTCGACAGCAGCACCCGACTGTATTGAATTTAATCTAAAATCTTCAGGATAAACAGCCATCCACATAAGACGTTGTGGTGCATCTTGTGAAACCTCATTTCGCCAGTAAGTTCTGAAAATATTATACGCTATATTACCTTTTAATTCCTCTATTGTTATCAGGCCATTATCATAATCTGCTTTCCACGCAGCCAAAGATTTTCTCTCGCCTTTATATGTTCTTTCTTTTGAAGCCAATGAATTGTTTAGTGTTATAGAGCCATCAATATACCTGTCTATGATTGAGCTTGTCATACCGGTTATATCTATATTTCTAACATTAACATAACTAACGATATCTTTCCTACGTATCAATATCTTCATAAGTCTTGACTTAACATCATCTGTAAGAGTCTTATCGAAATTATATTGTACACCATCCTTAATATATTCCTTGGTATATCCGTCAATTTCTGAAAGTCTTTTTCTTGTATAATCAACGCTGGTACCCGGACCGTCACATAAGCCATCAAGACAAAATGAATGTCCTGAAATTGTGACTCCATTTGAATCGGTAATATTATTATCTTTATTATAACCGCTAATCTTATAAGTCTCTTCATCACCTTCGGCATATACGGTTTCTATACCGGTATTTGTTGAAAAAACAAAAGTAACTACAATAAAAACCGCAAGCAGCCACGCACATACCTTATTAAATTTTCCTGATTTAAAACTTCTTTTAAACATATCATCTTCTCCAATGCATTAAAACAAAACCCATAGCAACATTCAATCCAAAATGGAATTTTATCGTTTTTCATTGTACCATATCTGCACGACTGTCGCAATAATGATAGTATTAAAAATGGATATTTTAATACTATTTTACCATTCCAATCTCAGTATAAATCATCCCATTTTTTCCACGTTCTGAACACATAAGCGAAACACTTGTTGCAACCATACTGCCTTTCGGCGGTTCCGATATCGGAATAGCTTTTCCGTCTTTATATGAACTCTTTCTAATCAACGTAATATGCGAAGAAAATCTCTTTTTATCAAATGGTATACCCTGATTGGACAGTTCTCGACGCAGCCGCCGCACATATCCTGAAAGTTGCGGATTATCAGCAAGTCCAACCCAGAATAAATCCCCAAAGTTTCCAACTCCGTTCAGACTGATTTTAATCGGGCGAAAGTCCACTTGCTCCATAGCATCAAGAACCCTTTCAGGATTACCAAAATCACCGATAAATGCCAGAGTGATATGCAGATTTTCACGTTTTGTATAATTACCCGTCACACCCTGCCTTTTAAGATTATCCTGAAAATCCGTCAATGCGTTAATTATATTTTCATCAAATTGAATTGCAATGAATAGTCTCATATTTATACCTCAATTCTATTTATAATAAATATATTATGTTTTTTGATGACTTAATAATTATTTTATGTATTATTTGAAATCTAACTCATATTCCCAAACCAGCTGTCGTATATCCTAATTTATAGGGATGAATAAGCTACCCTTTAATACAAAAAGACTGAAGAAAAAAACGGTTTCCGATTTATTGCAAAACAGCCATTTTATGATTATTCATCAAATGAATCCAGTATTCTTTTCATCAATTTTTCAACATCCACCACTAAAGCAAAACATTGTTCAGCGTCTACTTTTTTTAATTCATTTGTATGAGCCGATGGATTTCGGTAATCCTTTCGAACTTCTTCAATAGATTCGGCATAGTCATGCAATATATCCATTATTTCATCATCTGTCTTACCAGATAATAATTTTTCTCTTGAATACTCAATAAGTTTTTCTTTATTATTCTCTTCTCGAGACTCAGTTAAATCGTCTGCCTTTAAATAACACAGTACATATGCTACAGATCCAAGTGTAAAGTGCTTTGGTCTTATTGGTTTCCCATATTGATCAATCAATGGAGTTGGAAACAGTGCGTAATTAGATCTTCCCGGGTATTTTATTCTCAGAAAAGATAAGTAATTCCTACAAAATCTTTTACTTATCTCTACTTCAAGTGCTTTTGTTACCAGTAAACAGACGCCCGAATAATCAACTATATCTTCAAGCCCTTCTAAATTATTAAATATCACCTTTGATGACACCAAAAAAGTTCTTGATGATTCATCCATTTTGTTCCAAGCATCTTCCCCAAATGATATAATTAGTTTATTGAGTTCTATATTATACTCTTTTTCAGAATTCTTCGTTCCAACTTCTCTAATAATACGTTCAGCACATTCTTCAGAAAATGCATGAATAATCCTCTCTTCCTCTTCTGGCGTTATCGCCAATTCCAACTGTTTTTCCACAAGCGACTGATATCCTAATATCTGCTTTGATAATACCTCTATTTTTTCTGTAAGATTATCAACCTTGTCTTCAATACGATATGTAGAAGCTTTGATTTCCTCAATACCTCTTAGAATTAATTCCATCGTAGTTCTATCTGCAATTGATGATTCATTTATATTTTCCTTTTCAATAGAAATTATTTCTTTGTCGCTTTTCTCCTTCTTTATGACTTTATTTAAAATTTGTTTCTTACCCGGTCTTGGTAACTCCGGAATTTGTTTGAGTGTACCGTCAATATATTCATAAATATAATCATCGACAAAAAGATATAGACTTAATTCACCTATGTTTTGCTTAATTGCAAAGAGCTGCCTTGATAAATAGCTGTTATTCTCAATCTGCGATGATTCATAAGTTTTAACTTCTACTATACCCTTTAATTTTCCATTCTCCCATAATGCGAGATCATATTTAAACCCATTATTAACATATCCTTCCTCAACATACCATCCTAATTCCTTGAAAAGAAAAGCCACTTTAGCCTCCAAATCAGCTGCATTATCTATACGTTCTGCTGTCTTCATCAACTTAATATCAGGAACATACAAATCAATAAGTCCTCTTATAGATATGTTATTAAAAAAGCTTCCATGATTCATGAATCTAAGCTGAGTTTCTATCGCATCAATGCCGGTATGAGTGCTAAAAAAGAGCTGAAGCCATTCTTCATATTCCTGCTTACCACGTATTATTGAAACATAATGATTTGCAATGGCAAAGTCCTCTTCTCCATGATATACAGCCCAATCTTTTCTGCCAATTGTAGAAATTAAGATATCACCTTTTTTCAGTATGCACTGTTCTGCTCTATTATTAGAAGAAACAAAATCCGCATTACAATACACATTTATATCATCATCAAAATGCAACTTTCCCCCACTAATGTTCTGTGGCTTTATAATGATATATTCACCATGATTCTTTCTCTCCTCCGCCGGAATCATATAACCTTTAAATATATCTGCTATATCTCCGAGCTTAACTGTATCTCTTCTTTGTATTAATTCTCTTATTTCTTTATATTTCGGATCATAATAATATGCATCAAAGCGGTCATATACTTCTTCCGCCGCTACATAAAAACCACTCCGACCATTTTTGTATCCCTCATACAGAATTTCAATTTTTTCTTCTGCAAGACTCATAAATATTTTTCCACTCTGAGCCTTATTGCGCACAATAATAATTGAACACTGTGTCCCTGTCCAAAGACTAATTCTGCTCAGTGTAAAAACGGCTTCTAAAGAATAATCACATAATATTTTTTCACGCATTTCACGAAAAGCAGGTTCTGTCAGTATTTTTTGTGGAACAATAATTATTGCACTTCCATTCTCTGCTAACAGTTTCAAGCTCTTCTCTATATAAATCACCTCTGAATAACCCTGCTTTGTTCTAACGCCCATAGGCGGAAACAGGATTATTGATGAGTATTGCCTAACGATATCCGCCTTCAAATAATCTTCCGTTATTATATTTATATCATCAAAAAATGCACACTCTTCAATCGTTTCTCTTGTTTCAGGAAATACCGAATATGCGTCTGATTTTTCAGCACATAGCGCCAATTCTCCCATCCCAACATTTGGGATTAAGCTTCTATCACTCTGAAAATCTCTGTTTAACAAATATAAAAATTTGAGAACCTCTTTTTCTGTAATGAAAACGCCCATACTCCGATCCATCTTTTTTGTTGCTATACTTTCGAACTTGTTGTATTTCTGTTCAAAATTGTCTGCACTCATATTAGCACCTCCTAAACAACCGCTCTCTCAAAGTAAAATTCATAAATATCATCAATATCCCTATATGCACTATAATAATACATTACTTCATATTTATCCATGATATTTCTCATTCAGCTTATTCATTGCAACATACAACGGGATAAGCTGAGCTCCTTCTTTGACTTCTTTTTCAGCCTCAAATATTGCCTGATCAGTTTTGTTTATCTGAGAAAACTTCTCATAAAACTTTGCACACCCATAAAATCTCATTTCCATCTCAATACACTTCCTTATCCCTGCGCTTATTTACCGTAGGCTGCAACATGTTTATCTTCTTAAAACACGGGCAATCCTCATCATGGTCATTGATAATCCCGCAAGCCTGTAGATGTGAATAGATTGTTACCTCTCCCACATACTTAAAGCCCCTCTTCTTCAGATCTTTACTAATCCGCTTTGACAACCCGTTGCTGACAGGAATCTTCCCACCGGCTTTATTATGCCCATTGTACAAAATCGTCTTGTTGTCGGAGTATTCCCAAATATAATCACAAAAACTTCCGAATTCATCCCGAATTTTCTGAAAGCATTTAGCATTATTGATGACCGCCGCCACCTTCCTTGGAGATCTGATCATATCCTCTGTAGCAAGAATTCTCCGTATATCATCCTCGCCATACTCTGCAATCTTATCATAATCAAATCCATCAAAACACGAGCGGAAAATCTCCCGTTTCTTCAGCATCAGATCCCATGACAGACCGCACTGCATACACTCCAATATCAGATGCTCAAACATCTTTCTGTCATCATGGACAGGAACGCCCCACTCACTATCATGGTAAACCTTATTACGTTCATTGGTATCAGCCCATACGCAATAACCCATACATATCACTCCTCAAAAAAATCTTTTATCTCCTGCATCCTGCTCATCTGATCCACTCCAAACATGCAACGACTGTTACAATGTCCACAGCGGATGCAATCGCCCGCTTTATTGTCCAGTGCACGATAATGTTCCATCGCCATATCATCTCCGATTTTTGCCAAATCGTAGAACTTATTGATCATGCCGATATCCAGCCCTACAGGACAAGGCTTACAATGGTTACAATATACGCACTTTCCATTTGCCTCCGGTGGAGCGAAGCTTCCGATGATGCTGTAATCCAGTTCTTCCTCGCTTAGCTCATAAAACTTCAGCAAATGTTCAATCTCCTCAACACTCTGTGCTCCCGGCAGGACAGTGAGGATTCCGGGCTTGTCTAAAGCGTATTTTATACACTGGTACTGCGTCAATGCCTTACCGAAAGGAGAAGTCTTTGCAGACAAAAGCTGTCCGCCCGAAAATGGCTTCATCACCGATATCCCTATCCCCAGCTTCTCACATCTCTTATACACATCCGCCCTCTCATCCACGCCGCCATAAGCATAATCTCCATGATTATAGTCATACGCCGGATTTACAGAGAACATAAGCATATCAATCAAATCAGTATCGATAATCTCCTGTATCACGGAAGGTGTATGTGAAGAAGCTCCTATATGCTTCACAACTCCCTGTTCTTTCATCCCCAGAAGATAATCAAGAACTCCATTTTTTTGATACTTCTTCCAGTCCGAACTTTCATCCTGACAGTGAATGAAACCATAATCTATATAGTCCGTCTTCAGATCATGCAGCTGCTTGTCAACAGATCTTTTAATCGTGTCAAGATTAAGTGTCCACCCATAGGCTCCTTTGGAATAATCCGCTCCAAAATGTATCTGATACATCACCTGATCGCGTACATCAAAAAGAGCTTCTCCAAATATACCAAATGCACTGCCGTCACCGGCAGCAAGATCAAAATAATTGATTCCATTCTCATATGCATAGCGCACGGTCTTGACAGCTTCACTATAATCTGTCTCTCCGATATAAGCAGTCCCCATACCAATCTCGCTGATTTTATCTTTTGTGCGTTTGTTTGTTCTGTATTTCATGTTTTTATGGTTGCTCCTTTCTCTTACGTGATTTTTCTTGAATATAAAATATATTTGTATTTCCGAATTTTAGTTTTGTAAACATAACATAAAAGGCAGGTCATTGTTCCGACCTGCCTCTTCTTAGTTGGGAATCTATACCCTAAAAACATTTGTTAGGGCTTTTAGCCCTATTCTTCTTTGTTGGTAGTCTATACCCATAATTCTCAAGCAGAGCATCTTGCTCTTTTCTTGGTCTGATTATAACATATTGAATTAATAGACACAATAAAACTATATTAGCTTTTGTACGATTTATTAATTTTAGCAGTCATTGATAAAAAGATTACAATACCGTATACTACGTTATTCCAGATATTATATATTTCTACCTTGATATTGTACAGTGACTACATACACAATCTTCTTCTCCCTATCTATCTTAAATATGGCAAGATAGTTATCAATAAGAATCTGTTTATATCCTTTTTCTGCATATCTTCCAACCAACCTGTCTTGATGAGATTCAGGAAATATATCTAATGACCGAATAGCAGCCCATATTCTATCTGTCTGTCCTTTGGCATTTTCCGGTGCATTTTTTTCCAAAGCAATATAGGCATAAATATCATCAATATCTCTATATGCCCTTGGATATAACATTACTTCATATTTATCCATAGTATTTCTCGTTCAGCCTGTTCATAGCAACATCTAACGGTATAGGCTGAGCCCCTTCTTCAACTTCTTTTTCAGCTTCATATATAGCCTGATCAATTTTGTTTATCTGAGCAAACTTCTCATACAACTCCGCACTCATAACTACCAAATCACTGTAACCGTTCTTTGTAATAAAAATAGGTTCCTGCTTCTTGTGTGCTAATTCAGATATATCACTTGTGTTTCTTAAATCTCTAATCGGCATAATTGTTGGCATAATCAACACCTCCTCTATTTGCAGCATCATTATAGCATAATTATGCTGCGCTGTAAATAAAAAACGTAAACGTAAAGCCGTAAAGTGAACGTAAAGTGAATTTTTAAATCGTAAAGTGAATTTTTACCATCATGCGCCACAAATTTAAAAATTTTCAAGATTTGTGGCGCATTTTTTAATAACCATATGATTCAGTTATTCGAAAGTCTTTCCACGTTTTCCGAATATCCTTCAACGATTTTATATAAACCTCTTCTCATTTGCATGAGCATAATATACTACCTTAGGCTTGCATGACATAACCTTGTCCCAATCTTTGGCAAGCTCTTTGTTATCATCATAAGCCGCAAGAAATGCAAGCGGTTCCAAATCTCCCACAATGCATATCCTCTCATCAAGAACAACCGACACACTATCCACACTATGGCTCGGAGTCCGGATAATCTCTCCGTCTATACCTAGCTTACCAAGAAATGCTCTGCTCTCCTCAAAGGAAAGCAAAACCGCCGCACTCTCATCTATCGGCTTGTATCTAAGTCCCGGTTCCCTTGCAAATATCTCATCGGAATAATGAACCGCTCCTGCTTGTGATTCCATAAGAATCAGTCCCACTCCCTGCTCCATAAGCTCACTTACCAGCCCGATATGATCAGGATGATAATGTGTAGCAAGAACGTAGTCGATATCCTTTACAGTTATACCATACTCTTTTATGCTTCGGTAGAACATAGAAAGCGTACCGGCATAATCGGTATCGATTAGAATATTTCCGGATTCGCCTTGGATTAAAAATGTATTTGTATTTCCGTATTTTAGTTTGGTAAGCATGGGTTGGTCTCCTGTGTGAGATCTCAATTTAAAATTCTCATCACCTAATCTTATCAATAAGCGTAATATCCGCCGGAAGCCATTCAACATTATCCAGTTCAGACTTTCTTAGCCACCTTGCAGCTTCATGTTCCTTCAAAACCAAATCGCCTTTTATTATTTCACACCAAAAGCAATCCATAGATAAATGAAATGTAGGATAGTCATATTCAATGGTATCAATTAACTCCCCAACCTCAATATCAGTATCTAATTCCTCTTTAATCTCGCGAATTAAGGCTTCTTGAGGAGTCTCTCCATCTTCGATTTTTCCTCCAGGGAATTCCCAACCGCCTTTTAAATCACCATAACCTCGCTGGGTTGCAAATATAATAGGTTCGTTATTTTCGTTCTTAGCTTTGATTACAGCTGCAACAACCCTTATTGTTTTCATATTTGTTTTTCCTCCGTATCATTACCGCTTTGAAGATAACGCAACAAATCTTCTCTAACAGCGGTATGCATTTTAACTTTTAGCTTACAAATAGGTTTTAATTCGCCTCTGTTATTCATTTTTTTATCTTCGTATACATCAACGATATCAAATTCCCCCATATAGAAAAAATTATTTTCTACATCTGTTTTTTGAACCATCAGATGCTTTCTTGGAGAATTTAATACTTTCTGCATATATGCCCCATCAAGTTTTTTATCTATCTGTGAATCCCATCTAAAAATCACATTGTCTACAAATTCATCTGCATAATCAGGCTTACCATCAATGTACTGCTTTTCTGCATCAGTATTTTCTTCCTTATGATACGTAACAAAGATAAAAACATCTTCTCCATCTGACCACATTCCATACATTGTAGAAGAAAGATCCTTTCCGACACCCATGAGCAAACTTACATCTCGCCTTGAATATTTTTCATAAAGAACAAACGGGCAATCCTTTTTATAAGTATGACTATATTTATCCTGATATCTTGCTAAACCAACTTTAATTATATCTTCAACCTGTTCATAGAAATCCTTATGAGCAAGTCTCTGTGAATAGCTCATCATTCTTTCAATAAATGAATCAGAGTTATCATTCACGATATCTATATGACTAAATTTTTCAAACTCAGACGAATTGGTAACAAACTCTCCACTAAGCACGTCACATGCAGCTTTGATTTTTGAATTAGTAATTTCATATCCATATTTATCCTTGCAACTGTCAATAACTTCCTGATATGATATAGACGTTTTATCTTGAAAGAGACGAAGTATTTCCAGCTCATCCGGTCTGACACCACTAAGAATTGTCTTAGACAAGTATTCTAACGTAAGCTTCTCTTGTTCTGACAACGAGAAAAATGAATCATTATTCTCCATTTTTTCAACAAATGAATAATAGGTCTTATATTCTCGAATAATAATTAATGGATCAACTTCATCATTTTTATAAAAATCTATGAGCATTGGTATACGACCAAGACGATTTTTTAAATTAGTATATCCCTCTCTAATTAACGCCTTAAATGTTTTTGGCTTTATATTATCAATTGCCTTAAATATGCGTTCTCTTGATATAGCATCAAAATGAATCGTTGATGCGCCCGGAATTGTATTATTACCACTGATTATATATTTTCGAATTATATCAGCGTTATATGTTCGATCTCCAGATAATGCCACAGGAATCATAAAATTTTGATTATAATTCCCGATAAAATCAAGAATAACAACATATTCCTTTCCTTCAGCTTTTCTAAGGCCCCTTCCAAGCTGTTGTATAAATACAATTGGTGACTGTGTTGGGCGAAGCATTATTACCTGATTGACCTCAACAATATCTACACCTTCGTTTAAAATTTCCTTTGAGAAAATATAATCCAAAGGAGTTACTTCATCATGCGCATCTTCTTCATTCATTGCCAATCGTTCAAATGCATCCTGTCTTTCTTGCTCAGACGCACTACCGTTTAATGCAATGGTTCTATATGGTTTTCCGGTCGCAGGATTTACTATCTTGTTAAATTTGGAAGATAATTCTTCCGTTTCTCTTATACTGCTACAAAAGATTAAACCTTTTACCTTTTCCCCACTATACCCATAATAATTAGCCTGATTAATAATATGCTTTACTCTCTCATCACTAGTAAGAACTGAAAAATCATGATTGGAATTCTCATCGTCTCCGATAATTGACAAATCAGTTATTCCAAAATAATGAAACGGACAAAGCAAATTTTCTTCCATCGCCTGCTGTAATCTTATCTCATAAGCAATCTGATAATGGAAAATCTCATAGACATTTTTTCCTTCAATATTGTCATCACGTTTATCCGGTGTCGCAGTCATACCCAGCCAAAGTTTAGGAGTAAAATGTTTCATAATTTTCTGATATGTATCTGCTGGCACATGGTGTGCCTCATCTAAAACTATGCAATCGAAAGTATCCTTATCGTACTGAAACAAATGCTCATCTCTATTTAACGTCTGTACAGTAGCAAACACATAGTCTGCATCATAATTACTATAACCGGCACCTACAAGCCCCATTTTAACAGACTTTGGAAATACCCTTTCGTATGATTTCTTCGACTGTACTGCAAGCTGACCTCTGTGAACAAGAAACAAAACGCGTTTAAATCCAAGCTCACGCATAGCAAATGCAGATGCATAGGTTTTACCTGTTCCTGTAGCTGAGATAAGTAGAGCTCTTTTCTCCCCTGAATCTATAATCCTCTTTAAATTTGTTATAAAGCCAACCTGCATACTATTTGGCTCAAGTTTATATTTTTCAATGGAAGTAACATCTTCCTTCTTTGCCAAAGCTCTCTGATGCTTTATGATATTATAACGTTCATTATATGCCTCATAAAATTCATCATACGAATATGAGTACTCAGAATTCCATAGCTCATTATATTCAGCAACTATTTCCTGCGCCATCTCACCTTCTTCGTTAGAAATAAGTTTAGTATTCCACTCGCGATTTCTTGTAAGCGCGAAACCTGTAATATTGGAACTGCCAATAATGATACTATATATTTCAGATTTTTTAAAAATATACCCCTTAGTGTGAAAGCCTTCACCTGAAGCATCAACATCATACATTTTAAGTGTAATATTTGATAATTCATTTAGCTTTGTTAATGCTTCCGGCTCACTAAAGCTTAAATAATTTGTAGTTAAGATTTCTCCCGTGACATTCCTTTTTTCTAATTCTTTTAATGTTTGAAGAAGCGGAGTAATTCCACTTTTGGTAATAAATGCCACACTTATCTTAAATCCATCGCACATCAACAGCTCATCTTCTATAGAAGATAAGACTTTCTTTCCTTCTTTATAATTATTAGAAATAAATTGGGGTCTGTATGCAACAGAGGATGCGACGGAACCGTCAATATATGCCGTTTCAAAACCAGTTCTTAATTCATCGAATTTTTTCATTAGTTACTCCATTAAATATTATTATTCATAATCATTAGCTTCATATTCATTTTTTATAATTCTTTTTCTATAATCATGTATTATTAAACTATCGATCTAAATAATTTTTTGCTAACCGTTAATTACAACACGTTTTTACCATTATTATATCACACATCCAATAAACTACAAACATTAATCATCCTACTAACACAACTCAAAACACCACATTTATATCATTTCCCAAACAATAAGAATATCACAACCAAAAATATGGTTGTGATATTCAAATACAACAATCTAGTTAATGGACATTGGAGGATTCGAACCTCAGGGGTATAACTTTATTAATTCGGTACAAATCTATTATAGGTTGAAGCCTATTACTTCAAACAATGCCCGCATACCCCCATGCTACCTATAGAATTAAATATCGTATAGACAATTACCATTAAATCCATGACAATTCCTCCTTCAATTTCTATTTCTAGTTTTTTTAATATTACTGTTATTGAAAGATGTTTTACGACAGTTAGTAAAAATGTACCAGGAATAAACTAATTCATACGATATATACAACTATAACCTGTTGATCAGTCTCAATAGGGAACAAAAACAAGACTGAATGTCAACAGAAAAGCTACTGTCGGGGGATGGTTAAATAATTCTGTATAAATTAAAAGCTATCTTTCATAAATCCTCCAGATGTTCTTCCATATTTTTGTATGCGTAATTCAAAATAGCCTCTGTCTCATCGTCAATTTTTTTAGCGTGAGCATCTGTTCTATTTTCATTAATTATTTCCATGTACATATTAAATTTAGTCTTATCTGGCAAAAAACTTTCATAACTCCCATAATCTTTATTTATAATATCTTTCAATTGGATAAAATATAGTTCTTGAATTGCATCATCCAATCCATGTTGTTTATTTATTCTTTTTTCTTGCCCTTTATCTTGTGTTGTTTTAGCAGCCACTTCTGCCAGTTTTTCCTTAGCTTTTTTCCCATATTTACTAAAATAAACTTTTCCAATTAAATTACGTAATTTTAATTCAATATTATTTCTTCTAACTGTATTCTTTGCCCACTTATCATCCAATGTCAACGCCGGAATTTCATTTTTATATTTTTCCTTTAAGTGCCTTTCTATCGATTTAATATTAAAACAATAATCCTCTTTATCCCTTTTAATCAAACAATAACCAATAAGATGCACAATTATATTATTATCTTCACCAACTTTTTTCCTAAAAGACTGTTCTCCCTCTAAAGCAAATTTCTTTAATAATTCAAATTCATCAGTATACTGATTTTCTAAAACATTCAAAATTTGGTTAATAATTGAACTAATATCTATTTCTAAATCTTTACGTTGTTTATCATATTTATATTTATTTACATTTATAGGTCTCTCCCCTGTATCGTCTAAACTACTGATAATTAAACTACATACTTGTCTTGTAAGAAATGGATGACCGCCATAATCATCTATTAATCTAGAATACACTTCTTCGTCAAATTCAACACCTAAATATCCTCCTATTGTAGAAACCATTTCCTTTACATCAGTATATTCAAATAACGGAATATAATCAGGTGTCATAATTCCAAATATAGGATTATCATTGCCTTTTATGCTCGATAATTCAATAACATGCGGATTAACACCACATATAATAAACGAAAGAATCTCATTATTTTTTTGAGTTATGGATCTAATAGTTTGCCAAAAATTCAACGAATCAGTCCCTGTTTTCCAATGTTTTGTAGGCGAAGTATCATATCCTATAGACTCAATCTCATCAAACATTAAAAGTATTCTTGTTTTTCCCAATCCTTCATAAATTTCTTTTATGTTATTTTCAAAACTTTTCTTAGCATATTCTTCAGAATATCTATCTTGAGAATCTTTGAAGTCGTTAATAATAATTTTAAAATCTTTTTCCAGATGCCTACCATAATAATTATCGTCGTCCCTAAACTGAATCACCATCTCTTTTATTATTGTTTCTAATACTCTGTACCAGCGCATATTATGATATTGGCTACAGTCGAAATAAATTACCGCGCCATTATCACTTTCAACCCTATGCTTTAATAAGTTCAACGTTGATGTTTTCCCAATTCTTCTTAATCCAAACAATCCACTTTGTTCACCTTGCTTATACTTACCAAAAAATGTATGTATTAAGTTCTGTCTGTCCTTTCCAAAGAAAAATGCATCATCATTTAATGGCGATGCTACACTAAATAAATCTCTTTCATACATAAATACTCGCATCCTATTTTGAAGAAATTCTGAATTAAATTTCTCATTAAATTCATCGTACGAAAAAGGAATAAAAATCCTGGATTCAGGATGGTCATTTCTATCTCTTAACATTGTATCCACAATATCGTCACAATCATCAATTAAAAAAACCGTTATCCTGTCTAAACGATTACGATACTCTCCTGAAATTAGTATATAATCAACTAAATCTTTTGTTCTGCTCGCAAAGTAGGTCATTGTATTATTTCCACATACAATTAGTACTTCATTATTTAGACCATATAATTGTCTAAGTTTTTTTACAGGTTTAAAAAAGCAAATACTATATGCAGAACTCTTAAATCTTTGTTCTTTTGAAAATGATATCAATCCAAATTGCGACATACACTCAACTGCATTTCGTATTTTTTCATTTCCATTAATCATAATTTTTTTGCCATTAACAGATGCTAATCCAATTTTGTCATCTTTTGACACAAGTTCGTATCTCATTTTCGTTCTCCTCCAATATTTAGCTTGAATTATTTACTTAATAGAAACTTCCCCACAATCGAGTAATGAACTATAAATAAATCATGCAACAATACAATTTCTTATATTATTCCGTCAGTATTTATTAGTTTCAATACTTACTGCATTTTAAATACCTGATTTTTTCTTGGTGGTAATGTGTTTATAATATCCATTTATTATAATGTTATTATCTTTATACTCTGCTACATACAATACTTTTATAGCACGCAAAAAATCTTATTATCAAAAATAAATTGCTATATGCAACCGATCATTCTGACCACCCAAAAACAAACAATCCATATCAACATTTCCTTTTCCAATTGTGTTTAAATCCAATTGGCACGGAAATATCTTTCTATAGTTATATACCAAATCTCTTGTTAAAATCTCATTTAAATTTGTTTTATTATTCATCAAAAATGGAAAATACACTAATCTTTCCTTATTAACCGGATTACGAACACCTCTTCCCATCCCAAGCTGCATTACTTGCCCGAAATAATCTAAACAATTGCACCATATTAATACAAATGCTCTTTTTTTCTTGTTACCATTAATCAACTCACCCTCTAACCATTGAAAATCCTTTTCAAATTCAACCCACGCTTTACTTGCTGTTTGTGTCTTAAACGCAGAATTCCAATTTTTTAGATATTTTATCTCAATAATAAAATCTTTAGATGGAATAAAAATATCATGATGAGATTGATTGTTCTTATTATCTTGTACCTCATAATATGCCAAATCTTTAAAATACTCACCAATTTTATATACCCAGTCTCTTTCTACATATCGCTTGTTAGCCTCCGCTTTAAAATCCTCTAACGAAAAATGCTCATAACGTACATTAACTTGATCAATTATCAAAGAACATATTAAATCCAAATATTCATTAATCGGTTTTTCATTTCTTTCCAATTATGCACCTCCAACATACCGTATAATGTAAATATGTTTGATTGACCCTATCAGCAATTTATATACTTATATTCTTCTGTTTTATAGTTTAATCTATGAAACATATTTCATCATATAATATAACACAAAATAATAATAACATAAAGTTAAATATAATATATTAAACTAGGTATTTTTTATTAAATTTTGAATTTACAATCCACATCATTTCAGATTACATCATTAAAAAATCAACACATTAAATAACAATGTCCTCATCATATATATTTATCTAACAAAGAATGATAATTTATCTTAATGTTATTTCAAATATTAATTCATTATCTTCATTGTCGGGAAAAGAAGGACATCCCTAATCGCCGAACTATCTGTCAACAACATACACGATCTATCAATTCCATACCCTATATCACCCTATTCAATCATAGTAATCATATCTATATGTAACAAAAAGCACCTGCAAAAAAACAAGTGCTTTTCATTTCTATTTACAGAAAGTATTTTCCTCAAAACACAGAAAGGTTCACATCCACATTTTGTTCTTATAACTCCATCGTTTATCGAAATATTCTTTTCTAAGTATGTTCAGATAGATTGGTTCAAGAAATACCACCAGCCTGTCCAGCATATCATCAAACAGCAAACCTGTTTCCTTCGCCGGATCAAACGCATTCCACAGGGTATTCAATGCAGTATTGTTCTTAAAATCCGCAATTTCCTCAAAAACATCAGCCGATAATTTTCTGTTACGATGAGTCAATGTACTTTTAACCGCTTCTATAAGAACCATTCCTTCAAAATCAAATATCCCTGACAGATAATAAATGTCATAGAAATCCTTCATCCTGCTTGTTCCGGCCATTCTCTGAAGAATTGCATCAAATTTTTCTGCAATAGTACTTTCCAACGAATAAGTGTATACCTCCGGAGAGGTAAAATCGGGTAATCTTGTAACAATTGACCTTTTAATCGGATTAGGTACGATTACATCATCAATACCGATATCAATTAAAAACGGAATCCTCACCTTTCCTATACGTCCAATAAAATTAATTTTTACACCGGGATATTTTTTATCTAACGATATATTCTCTGTTCCCAAAACCTCCAATGTTATAAAATCATTTCCCGTACTGACATTGCAGATTTCTCTCATTATCTGCTCTATGTTGTCCGGGTTTCCTTGCAGATTCCTTATCAAGAAATCAATATCTCTTGTCGGTCTTGAATCAAACTCCGTAAGTGTATATATAAACATTCCACCCTTCAAAATCAGGTTATTATCATATTTGGAAAGGGATAATTTTCTCAAAAATTCTTCCTGTGCAAAGAGCTGAAGTACCATCTGAAACGGAATCCCCTCTTCTTTTGACTGATTTTTCAATCTTGTCAGCACTGATGCCTCCATATTCTTTATAGCCATACTCCCAGCACCTCCCTTACCTTCTTTTCCACATGAAGTAGCTTGGCATACTTCATTAGTCTTGCCGTTGCCTTATTCGGATCTTGGACATATCGTTGGATAGCTACATTGAAAACTTCTCCGTCAACTTTGTTCCTATGCAGAAGCAGATCACAAATTGTTCTTTCCCTATCATATATCTTGATAGGTTTCCCATCAATTTCAGTTTCTTCTATCCCAACCCGGTATCGATCATTCCGAATAAAGTGTGGCTTCACAATAGGATAATCTATATAGAATCTTGTTCTTGTACTCTTATTATCCACTGCCAGATGCCACGCTGCCGGAGTCCTGTCTGTGTAACCATAGTAATCCAATGCACTTTCCATACAGATTACACCATCCGGAAATAGTGTAGTAATGATAGGAATGTCCGAAAAGGAATCTTCTCCTGAGTACTGATAATAGCCTCGTCTAATCTGCTCAATCTCACCATCTTCAAGCAATTGCTGAATTTTTTTATAATAAATGCCTTCCTCTTTAAGTTCAGAAGTTCTCATCAGACCACCATACATATCAAAAATTTTTTTAATATTTTCATTCATAATACAATCCCTCTTTTTTATCATAATATACAATTTAATTATAGTTTTTGTATAGTTTGATAAATTAAGTATATCTGTTGTTTCGAAAAAAGTCAAGATAAACAGTCAACAGAGATAATAATTTCTGTTGGCAATTTTTTATAAAAATTGTTATATTTTTTAATTCTAAAAAAAGACACTTCTTAAATACTTAAGAAGTGTCCCATAATCATTTCATAATATTTCAATTTCCTAATTCAAACTCTTCATCGTCGGGAAGAGCAAAACATCTCTTATAGCTGGCGAATCCGTCATCAACATACACAACCTGTCAATTCCATAACCGATACCACCCGTAGGAGGCATACCGATTTCAAGCGCATTTAAGAAGTCCTCGTCGGTGTGGTTGGCTTCCTCGTCGCCTGCGTCAGCGAGCTTATCCTGCTCGGCAAAACGCTCTCTCTGGTCGATTGGATCATTAAGCTCTGAGTATGCGTTACACATCTCCCATCCGTTCATGAACATTTCAAAACGCTCCACGTATTCCGGATTCTCAGGCTTCTTCTTGGTAAGAGGTGAGATTTCGATTGGGTGATCCATTACAAATGTAGGCTGGATAAGGTGCTCCTCAACATACTCCTCGAAGAAGAGGTTAAGTATATCGCCCTTCTTGTGTCTGTCCTCATACTCGACATGCTTTTCGTCTGCAATCTTTCTTGCATCCTCAAGTGTCTTTATCTCATTCCAGTCAACGCCTGCGTACTTCTTAACAGCGTCAATCATGGTTATTCTCTCAAACGGCTTGCCCAGATCCATCTCAACGCCCTGATAGGTGATAGTGGTTGTACCAAGCACTTCTTGAGCGATATATCGATACATTTCCTCGGTCAGATCCATCATGCCGTTGTAGTCGGTATATGCCTGATAAAGTTCCATAAGTGTGAACTCAGGATTGTGTCTTGTATCAAGTCCCTCATTTCTGAATACTCGACCTATCTCGTACACTCTTTCAAGTCCGCCGACGATAAGTCTCTTTAAGTATAACTCAAGTGAGATACGAAGCTTAAGGTCCTCGCCAAGTGCGTTGAAATGTGTCTCAAACGGTCTTGCTGCGGCACCACCCGCATTTGACACGAGCATCGGAGTTTCAACCTCCATGAAGTCCTTGCCTGCAAGGAACTTTCTTATCGCTGCGATTATCTTGGAACGCTTGATAAATGTATCCTTAACATCCGCATTCATGATAAGGTCGGTATATCTTTGTCTGTATCTCATATCTGTGTTGGTGAGTCCGTGATATTTCTCAGGAAGTATCTGAAGTGACTTGGTAAGAAGTGTAACCTCATTTACATGAATTGAAATCTCACCTGTCATAGTTCTAAATACATAGCCCTTTATACCAACGATATCACCCACATCGTATTTCTTATAATCTGCGTAGTTTTCCTCGCCGATATTGTCTCTTGCAACATATATCTGGATGTTGCCGGATTTATCCTGTACATTTGAAAATGAAGCCTTTCCCATGATACGCTTGCTCATAAGACGACCTGCTATGCTTACCTCGATAGGTGAAGCATCCATGATGGCGCGGCGCTCCTCATAATCCTTCTTTCTAAGCGGTCTTGCCTCCTCCTCAGGAAGTCCTGTTACATCCACAGGAGTTCTGCCGGAAAGCAGCTCGCTCTCTAACTTTTCATATAAAGCTACACAGTCGGCAGTATGATGAGTCACATCATACTTGGTTATTACAAATGGATCCTTTCCATTTGCCTGGAGCTCTGCAAGCTTTTCTCTTCTTACCTTAAGAAGCTGGTTTATGTCCTGCTCCTTAGGCTGTTCATTATTGTTCTTGTTTTGGTTTTCTGCCATATCTTTTCTTTCCTAACTTTTTCTTTAATTTATTATCGGTTCCTTCTTAATCAAAAAAGGAACCGATTAGTTATCATACTTCATTTACCTTAAGTATCCACAGCCCGAAAAAGTCCAAGCCATCTGTACTCATTTTTTATAATCAATTACTTCTTTCTTATATCAAGTATCTTGTACTGGAATTCTCCGTCAGGAGCCTCTACAGTAACAACCTCGCCGACTTTCTTTCTCATGATTGCTGCGCCAAGAGGTGATTCATTTGAAATCTTTCCCTTAAGGAAATCTGCTTCAGTTGAACCAACAATCTTATACTCAACAACCTCATCCATATCGATGTCATGAAGCACTACAAGTGAACCAAAGTTTACAGTTCCTGCCTCAGTTTCATCCTCGTCAAATACCTCTGCATTTTTAAGGATTTTCTCTATCTCTTCGATTCTTGCCTCGATATCACGCTGTTCATCCTTTGCAGCATCATACTCAGCGTTTTCTGATAAGTCACCCTGCTCTCTTGCTTCCTTAATCTTTTGAGCAACTTCCTGTCTTTTATTTACTTTTAAATCCTGTAACTCATCCTCTAACTGTTTAAGACCTTCATAACTAAGAATATTCTTCTTCTCTGCCATATCAAAATCCCTTTCTACATATCGATGAATAAACCTTGATTTGCATCAGCAATCATGTCATCCATCATATTATTTCACAAAAATTCAATGCCACAATTATACTCCATTAAACCTATATTGTCAAAGCATAAATCGGTTTAAAATGCTATACATAATTTGCATTAAAACAGTATATCCCTAAAGCACAGTATCGGTTCATCATTTTCAAAGTCCCAACTATGATATGAATCTCCGTGGCATCTGTCCTTTTCGCTGCAGTCTTGACACTTATCGCATCTGTCGCTTAAATCAATTCTAAATTCCCCAAACCGGTTTTCCCATACATCTTTAAATCTATCCTTTAAGATATTTCCCTGCACAAGCTCCGGTCTTCTTTCGATATCCAGACACGCTATAATATCACCACTTGCAGTTATGCTTGCGACGTAAAGACCTGCCGAACATATGAAATACCAATCTCTTATCTCATGCTCATAATCCATGCCAAGATAATGACTGCAGCCGTATTCAACAGGCTCACCCGCCATCCTCTTATCTCTGATAAATTTCATGAGATACTGATAATCTTCCCTGGTTAAAATGAGTTCCGGATGAAGTTTTGCCCTTCCCATAGGCTCTATATTTATCACTCTCCAGGAATCGATATCCATTTTGTCAAATATTTCGTAGAGAGCATCTAACTCGCCTATGTTTTGATGGGTAACCACGGTAGTAACCTGAATAGTTTTGAATTTGTCTACATCTATAAGATTTTGGATACCCTCCATAGCTTTCTTATAACCACCCGGTGTCTGTCTGAAAGCGTCGTGTGTAGCCTCAAGTCCGTCGATACTTACGGATATGGTGCTCATCCCTGCCTCATAGAGTTTTTCGGCAATTTCCGGAGTAATCAAAGTACCATTGCTCGTCATTCCCCACTTAAATCCAAGCATTTTTGCATAACCCATTATATCAAAGAAGTCTTTTCTAAGTAGCGGTTCCCCTCCGGTTATGCAAAGCATAAAGCCCTTTGTTCCGAAGTCTTCCTTTACCTCATCCAGAAATGCTTTGTATTGCTCTAAGGTTAATTCCTCGCTTTTAACATCTCCGCAGGAGCTTCCGCAGTGCAGACAATGCTCATTGCACCGAAGTGTAAGTTCAAGAAACAAATTCTTGAGTAACGGTTTTTTCTTAAGATTTTCCCTGTACTCAGCGAGCTGCCTCATGTGTTCATATTTTGTATCAACATTTAACATACAAATTACCCCATGCAATCCCTATGTATACTTATCATCTGAAAATTTACTTTGTACATATTTTTCAGTCATATTTTTCCGACAGGCCATATTAATCATAAAATTCAGGCGGTGGTCCGTACACCTCCACCGGCTCATCATCCTCCGGATTATATTTCTCAGTAGTTGTCTCTTCAGTAGTTGTATCATCAAAGTCTGTCGGCGGACCATATACAGTCTCCGGCTCAGTTATCTCGATATCCTCTGTTGTCAGCTTATCGGTCGTTTGATCGTTTTTGTTAGACCGGCAGCTTGTAAACCCTGCCAAAAACACTCCACTGGTCAAAGCAGCCGCTATGAGTTTTGTTTTGGTTGTTTTTTTCATACTCTACCTTCTCCCATATACATTTCCTTTATTATTCATGTAAAGTCATTTCGATTCAATTATACTTATATATTAACTATCTGATTTAAATCGTACAGCAATAACCTGCTATCATTTTTTGCCTCTTCAATAATCTTTTTATCAAAGCCCGACTTGGAAAATAACACATAGTAAAAATCAGCTGTTTCCTTAAGGCTCATAAGCTTTGCCAATGTATCAAGATACTCAGAATAATTAAACTTTGTTTTCTTATACTTACATTCTCCAACGAGATATTCCTTTGCTTCTTTTCCTATTCCAAGCAAATCTATCTCTGTTTCCGATTCTCTAAAGCCGCTTGACGAACCACTGTCGCGAACAGTTGTTTTTCCCATCCATCTGCCAAGCTGAAGGTACCTGAAAGGCAATGCATTTTTCTTTTGAAGATTTTTTACAAACTCCTTGCATACATCCTCAAAAACATGTGATGCAAATTCATCAAGTGCAGGAGCAATCATATAATCGTATACACCCTCAACATCTCCATCCTCAAGCTGAGAAATATTAACAAATCCAAATGTATACCAGAATCTGAAAAAGTTATCCGTCAAGCTATATGTTCCTCTGTTTGAATTCGCTTTTTCCTTATCTTTAGAGCCAACCGAAAATTCACGCATTACGATACCAAGTTCTATCAGATTTTTTAAATAGACACTGGTTTTTGATGTGTCCCCTACAAGAGATTTCTGACTTATATCATTAAGCTTTGTACTCCCAAGAGCGACCGCCTCGATAATAGCATTATAAATCGGCGTCTCCCGAAGTTCCTGATGAAGTAAGAAATCAACCTCACTGTACAATACCGAACCTTTAGACAAAATGTTTCTCTTTATATTATCAGCTACAGATATTTCAGGATTAAACTGGCAAAGATAATGTGGTATACCACCAAGTATTGCATATGCCAATATCTTATCCTCATCAGAATAATTCGGAAAAAACCTGATAGCATCATAAAAGCCCATTTCAGTCATTTTATATATGCCGGTAGCTCTTCCATATAGTGGATTTTTCTCTGCAAGCAAGTCCTTTTCAATAAAACTCATCGCACTTCCACACAGCACAATCATAACATTCTCATCTTTAAGCTCCGTATCCCAGAGATTTTGCAATATAGAAGGTATGCTTCTGTTACCTTTACACAAATAAGGAAACTCATCGATTATAACTAATTTCTTTTTTTTGCCAAAAGGTAAATCCTTTAAAGAGCGAAAAGCTGTCTCCCAATCCGGAAAATCTGATATATATTTTTTAGCCGGAATATCTTCCTTAAATATCTGATTTGAAAACTTAGCAAGCTGTATTTTATCCGTACTTTGAGTACATGAATAAAAAATGTGTGGCTTTCCTTTACAAAATTCTCTTAAAGTTTCTGTTTTCCCAACACGACGCCTGCCATACAAAACAACAAGTTGTCCTTTTTTTTCACTATATTTATCATTAAGAAAAGATAGCTCTGATTCTCTTCCTATAAACATATAAGTGCCTCCTATTTATTCAAATCGTAATTTACTAAATCGTGATTTGCTAAATCCTGATTTGAATAAATTATACATAATATTTACAGCTTTTTCAAGAGCTATTTGAAAAACGCCAATGTTTTTCATAATACTTTAATTTACCTTCCCACAAGTGCCTTCGATACTTCAATAACGCCCTTATGCTTTAGCTCTCTCGGTTCAAACTTTATAAGATAATACACAAGCTGCATCACAAGTCCCGCTCCAAATGTACTTATCAGAGTTCCTATACCTACCGAGCCTCCAAGCAGATACCCTGCCAGCAAAACCACAGCCCAAAGCATTACCTCAACTATGCCTATCGGGACCCTTGACATTCTCTTTCCGAGTCCTACCAAAAGCGCATCTCTCGGACCACAGCACTGCTCCGCACTCATGTATATCCACATTCCGATTGCCATAAACACAAATCCGACAAGCATTATAACAATTCCCAACCAGAGATTATTATTTTCAGGAAACGGATTGAGACTGTTATACATCTGCACAAAATTACCTGTAAGGAGTGCATCTATGATTGTTCCGTAGCCTATCTTTTCCTTGAGCAAAACATCTATCAAAAGAATAATCACTGCCATAATCGTCATGGAAATTCCATAATTAAACGGTGTATGCTTCGCCATACCCATCCCCAGGCAGTCCCATGGTGCAAGTCCGATATTGGCATATATCGTCATATGGACTCCCAATGCGAAAACCAGCAATCCTAACACAATTCTTATCCATTCCAAAAAAAGTCTTTTACGGGTCATTTTTCTGTTTTCTCCCTAACCGCAATCTTTTTGATTAATTTCAGAACATATTTTGTCAATAGCTTAACCAAGAATGCAACAATTATTATAACTATAAACTGGTATAAAAACATTAGCAAAATCATATATTTGTTTACATACCATTTTGAAAGCCATGAACCCATATCAAGAATTATGAAATGATGTACCAGCAATACTTCATAAGAAACACTACTCAAAAAATCAAGTATTCTTAATTTGTATTTTTTCAACAATTCTTCAAAAAACGAACATGATACAAAAAAGGCAACTGAAGCCATCGTAATTTTCAACGCCACATTGATATTAAGCGCACTTTTACTGACAATAAAATATACCAGAACAGGAAATGAAACATACATACATTTAGAAGGAAATCTCTTAAAATATCTTCCAAAATACATTCCCAATATAAATTCGCAGCCCTTGATTATCAAATTCTCCCAAAGCGGCACCTTAAAACTTATGCCACTATATGCGGTAATTACATAAACGCACGCTGAAACGACAAAAAATATCTTAGGATATTTATCCATAAAAAATTTAAATACCGGAAACAGTACATACAAGATAATTATCGCGCCTAGAAACCATTCGCCTATTGCCTTATAAAATGTAGGAACTTTGTGTATCGCGAGCCAACCGTCAATACCAAGAAATGAATAAATAAATCTCCATCTTGGAATGTCAGGAAGTCTATGCCTTTTAATTTGATCCAAAGATACACATATAAAAGAATATTAACTATATAAAACGAAGGCATCAGTCTTATAAATCTTTTCTTGTAAAAACTTTTCACACTGTATGATTTATCAGCACTTGTAATAAGTCCCGCACCTGAAAGAATAAAAAATACAGAAACAGAAAGGGTTGCTATATGCATATTTGGATTTTGAAAATAAACAGCAACCTCTCCAAAAGTATAAACGCCACTTGAATATAGGTACACAAGCATATGATAAAGCACAATCAACCCAAAGGATATCACCCTTATCAAGTCATAGTATCTATATCTTTCCGTATCTTTAACATTATCTTTCTTTAATAACGAACTCATAAAAACCTCTTTATCACTGTTAATCATATATGCACGTAAAAAGTGTGTCAAAATAAAATTATGACACACTTTTTTTGATTAGTGATGGAACAATCTTATACCTGTAAACGCCATTACCATATCGTAGCTGTCGGCACACTCGATTACAAGGTCATCTCTTACCGAACCACCCGGCTGAGCGATATATTTTACGCCGCTCTTCTTAGCTCTTTCGATATTATCCGAAAATGGGAAGAACGCATCCGATCCAAGGATAACATCCTGATTTTTCTCTAACCATGCCTTCTTTTCTTCGCGTGTAAATACCTCAGGCTTAACCTTAAATCTCTTCTGCCATTCGCCCTCGCGAAGAACATCCTCGTACTCATCACCCATATATACATCGATTGCATTGTCTCTGTCTGCACGTCCGAGTGAATCGATAAACTGTAAACCAAGCACCTGTGGTGACTGACGCAAGAACCAGTTGTCAGCCTTCTGTCCTGCAAGTCTTGTACAATGAATTCTTGACTGCTGTCCCGCACCGATACCGATAGCCTGACCATTCTTTACATAGCAGACTGAGTTTGACTGAGTATACTTTAAAATGATAAGTGAAATCTTCATATCCATAAGTGCCCAGTCAGGTATATCCTTATTTTTTGTAACTATATTGGAAAGCAAATCGCCATTTACATCCAGCTCATTTCTTCCCTGCTCAAAGGTAATTCCGTAAACCTGCTTTTTCTCAAGTTCAGCAGGTACATATGACTCATCTATCTGAATTACATTGTAGTTGCCCTTCTTCTTTGCCTTTAAAATTTCAAGTGCTTCATCGGTATAGCCCGGAGCGATTACACCGTCTGAAACCTCTCTTTTGATAAGCTTTGCGGTATCTACATCACACACATCCGAAAGTGCGATAAAGTCACCGAAGGAAGACATTCTGTCTGCGCCTCTTGCTCTTGCGTATGCGCATGCAAGCGGTGAAAGTTCACCCAAATCATCTACCCAGTAAATCTTGGCAAGTGTATCCGAAAGCGGAAGTCCAACTGCAGCACCTGCAGGTGATACGTGCTTAAATGAAGTAGCTGCAGGAAGGTTAGTAGCTGCCTTTAACTCCTTAACCAGCTGCCAGCCGTTAAATGCATCAAGAAAATTGATATATCCCGGCTTGCCGTTTAATACTGTAACAGGAAGCTCACTTCCATCCTCCATATATATTCTTGATGGTTTCTGATTCGGATTGCATCCGTACTTTAATTCGATTTCTCTCATAGTTTCCTCCTATAATTTACGAGAATAAGTAATTGTGAAACATCTACTGTTTCGAAGATTGTATCAAATAACCAGTTCCAACGCAAACACGTTCTCACTCGGCTTTCGACGTAGCGGTACTAAGTTCGATAATACCTCACTAAGTACTGACGTCTCAAGACGGTTTGCTTATGGAACTGTTATTTAATACAATCAGCCATATTTTTTGCTATGTTTCACAATTACTTATTCTTATTTACTATCCTTGTCTCATATTTACCTGTTGCGATATCTATGAATCGCACAAATAAAGATACTTTATTGTCTTCGTTTAAGCTTGTCCATACCTCGTCTGTGAAGGTGTCGATATCGCCTGATATTTTTACCCACTTTGGCTCGCCTTCAAAGCTTGGGAGTGGATTGCCGTCGTGCATATATGTATGGATGAAATGTCCCTCACCTGCTACAGGGTTTTGATATGCAAAAGTGTATCTGTTGCATGCATCAGGATTTCCGTTATTGCTCTTTAATATTGACATGGCATAGTTAAAGTTACCGCCTTCAACATGCATTATTCCTGAAATTCTAGGTGTATAATTAGGACCGTCCGGCTCGAACTCACGTGAACGAAGTGACTGTTCAAAAGTGCTCTGCTTGTCCATGCCTTCATAGATTGTATCTGTCTGATCTCCGTTTGTAACTATGGTCTTATTGCCAAGTACTCTAACAGGTGCGTAAATTATAAGACTTGGATCCTCAAGCTTGGAAGGATCAAAGGCTTCGGTACGGATACCTTCTCCTTCTTCCACAAATACTCTGTTTCTGCTGTTTGAACTTCTACCCATTATGAAGTATGCGGTTACAGCCTTTGTACCGTCCTCGGAAACTCCGATTACAATACCTCTTCCCGGATAAGCGTTCTCCTTTAATTCATTTGCAAGTGATAACATTTCCATCAAAAAAACCTCCATATTCTATCTTGTATATAAATCAGCAGCCTGTGCTGTTTTTATCTTTTGCTTTATTCATAAACCGACCGGTAATAATCATCATATATAATTAATTTATTGGTCACTATCCTTAATGATATCTCCACCCTGGTCATTGGTTACATCACCGCTTTGGTCAAGCGGAATCTTATCACCAAGAAATGTGGGTTTGAATTTAAAGATTGACCAGATAAAATCCTTGTCAACCGCAACTATCTCTCTTAAATCCCTTTTGGTCTGTCCGTGATATCTCTCATCTTTAGCTGCCACGCCGTACGAATCCATTCCAAGACTTTTTGCAACATATACCGAACGGTACAGATGATATCTCTGTGTCACGATAACAACCTTTTTTGCACCAAATATCTCCTTAGCCCTATACATAGTATCATAGGTGGAAAATCCGGCATGATCCATAAATATATCTTCTGAAGGAACCCCTGCCTTAATCGCATAATCCTTCATGACCTGAACCTCATTATAATATTTGCTGCCATGGTCGCCGCTCATAATAATCTTAGGCGCCACACCTGCCTTATATAACTCAATCGCCCTGTCCAGTCTGTCAGAAAGCATAAGGCTTGGAGTATTGCCGTGCTTAACAGAAGCACCCAGCACGATAATACAGTCCACATCAGTAAGGTCTGCCGCCTCATCAGCATCAATTATTCTGTTTTTTGTACTAAGTCTCACATACGCATTTATACCTACAGTAAAAAGAACTACCGCAAGCACAATAACACCAATCAAAATAGCAAATATCTTAATAATCTTTTTAAAAGTCTTCATACAAAATCCTACACCAATATACTTGGCGGACTGTGTGATAGGACAGGTGCTAAGCATAGCGTTAAGTGCCAACGTGCTATGCGTGCACCTGTCCTATCATACAGTCCTTTTTATTTTTATTTTTTGTCTGTATAATCGTATCTGAATACCATCACTGAAAGTGGCGGTACATTTACACAGATTGAATTTTTCATTCTGTCACAAGGCTGAGGAAGCGCGGTTACTGTTCCGTTTACATTGCCATGTCCGCCAAACTTCTCGTCGTCTGAGTTAAGGATCTCCTCATACTTAGTAAGACAAGGCGCACCTATCATATAATTATTTCTTTCAACCGGTACAAAATTGCAGATGAACAAGAGCTGATCCTTGGCTGTCTTACCTCTTCTCATAAATGCAACTATGCCTTCCTTTGCATCATCAACCTTAATCCACTCAAATCCCATAACTTCATTATCATTATAATAAAGTGCATCGTACTTTGTGTACATATGGTTGAGTGCTGCCACAAAGTCCTTCATCTTACTATGAAGCGGCTGGTCAAGAAGATACCAGTCAAGACTTCTTGCCTCGCTCCACTCACGAAGCTGTGCGAACTCCTGTCCCATAAATAAAAGCTTCTTACCCGGATGACCGAGCATAAATCCATAAGCAGCACGGAGATTTGCAAATTTATCAAACTCGAATCCCGGCATCTTATTGATCATCGAACACTTAAGATGTACAACCTCATCATGTGAAATTACAAGCACATAATTTTCTGCGTAAGTATATGACAAACTGAAAGTAAGCTTGTTGTGGTTAAATGATCTGAAATAAGGATCAAGCTTCATATACTCAAGGAAGTCATTCATCCATCCCATATTCCACTTAAATAAGAATCCAAGTCCCTTAAGTGAAGCCGGTGCAGTAACACCTGCCCAGGCAGTTGACTCTTCAGCTATAAGATACGCTCCCGGATTTTTCTCCTCCATGACGGTATTAATCTTCTGTAAAAGCTCAATTGCATCGTAGTTTTCATTTCCACCATCTTTATTTGGAAGCCACTGTCCACTCTGCTTACCATAGTCAAGGTAAAGCATGGACGCAACAGCATCTACGCGAAGACCGTCGATATGAAATTTCTCAACCCAGAAAAGCGCATTGGCAGTAAGGAAATTACTAACCTCTTTTCTACCATAATCAAATATATATGTGCCCCAGTCAGGGTGCTCGCCTCTTCTTGAATCCGGATGCTCATATAAAGGCATACCATCAAATCTTCCAAGGCCATGTGCATCTCTAGGGAAATGTGCAGGTACCCAATCAAGGATAACGCCTATTCCCTTGCTATGCATATAATCTACAAAATACATAAAGTCATCCGGTGCTCCGTATCTGGAAGTAGGTGCATAGTAATTGGTTACCTGATAACCCCATGAACCATCAAACGGATACTCAGCTATACCCATAAGCTCGACATGTGTATAGCCCATTTCCTCAAGATAATCACCAAGCATCTTAGCAAGCTCACGATAATTATAAAATCCAAAATCCGAATCCTCAATTTTCTTCTTCCAGGATCCAAGATGAACCTCATAAATAGACATAGGACTCTTCATCCTGTCAACTCTTGAAATCTTATTTCTGTCATCCATCCATTTTGTATCTGTCCATTTATACTTGTTAAGATTTGCCACGATATTTGCATTGTCCGGTCTTACCTGATTGTAATTACCATACGGATCTGCCTTGTATAATATCTCTCCATCTCTTGTAAGAATCTGGAACTTATATACTGAACCTTCATTTACATTTGGTATGAAAAGCTCATGTATACCGGAAGCAGAATGAAGCTGCATAGGATTTAAATTTCCATCCCACATATTGAAGTCACCGACAACACTTACACGTCTCGCATTTGGAGCCCATACCGCAAAATATGTTCCATCCACACCATCAATCTTCATAGGGTGCGCGCCAAGTTTTTCATAAATATCATAATTCTTACCTTCATTGAAAAGATAAGTATCGTAATCCGTTATTAGTCCCTCAAAAGCATAAGCATCTGCTGTAGTTACTGTTGTGCCATCCTGATAATTAGTCATGATGCGATACTTATTACCCTTATATTTCTTCTTCGGAAAATATGCTCCATAAAGTCCCTCTGCAAGCTTAATCATTTCCACCGGACTCTTGCCTGTAACCGATGTCACAAACACAGAAGCTGCATGAGGTCTGTAGACAGTTATAACCTGTCCCTCTCCATAATCATGTATTCCGAGAATATGCTTTGGTGCATTTATCTCTCCTTTTGAAAGCTCATCATAAAGCACCCAGTTTACCCAGTTTTCAAGTCTCTCGTTCATCCAAATAACCTCCGTAATTAAAATTTATGCGGTCTTCCGCAGAATAATATAAACCATCTTAAAAAAATCATTAATATTATAAGTACTGCCACAAATATCAAATATGCAACCGCCATCCACCTTGCATAAGAAGGAGGCAAAATCTGAAGCAGTATATCCTTATCACTGAAATATCTATAGTTTTGTCTTAAAACCATATCCCTTGCTGCTACGTAAAATTCCTTATCCGATTTCATGAATATAAATGCATTGACAGATGTGAAAAAAGCGGCCAAAACTCCACCGTATATAAACGGCATAAACATTCTTCTCTTTGATAAAATAATAAAAGAATTAACCATGCCTGCAAGCGTTACAACCGACAAAAGCCAGGCAAGTCTGTAGAACCACTTTATATGATTTAATCTATCCACATTATGCTCATCCAATTCATATCCGACAAGCTCATATTTACCTTTAAAAAACGCTTTGAAGTCATCCGAAAGCTTTTCAAAATTAGCTTTCATCTCAAAATCCTCAAGCCTTATCTGATATTTTGCATCAGTTCCTGTAGCAGTATCTGCATTTGGTAAAATATCATTATCTCCGGCGCTTAAAGTTTTATCCGCAACGTAATTGTCAAAGCATTTTTCATAAACAGTCTTATTCATGCAAAGGATACAGAACGCAAAATTAATGATAAAAAGTGCAACGCAAAAGCTTGCAAAAATCGAAATCTTTCTGTATCTTTCCATAATCATCATCTTCTTGTAAATATTATAAATAATATGTTTAATCCCAACCAAAAGTCCTTTTAACCGGTCAGGACAACTGCTTTTTCCATTGTATCATTTTTGAGCTTATCTGTAAAGAAATCTTTGGTTTTTAAAGCACTATTTTAAAGCATTTTTTCGATTATTTATATGAATGTAATTTTCTTGCCATAACACCTTTGGACATGTTATAATTTTAACATATTTTGTTATGGGTGGTGAAATTATGGCATTGAATTCAAAGCCAACTGAAAATGTAGTGGCAACCTTCGTCCTTGATACGGCTGCACCATATAATATACTTGATTTTGATCAGGGCTTATGCGTTATGACTGGCTATTCTCCAAGAGAATTGGCCGGTAAGATTAATACTCTTGATAAACTTCTTTTTGTTGATGATTTTACTGAAACAATAACTTCTATTAATTACCAGCTTAGTATATCCAATCTTATTTCATTTCAAAAGAGAATAGTTACCAAAACCGGCGATATACTTACTGTTTTATGTAACGGGCAGGCGTATTCCTTAAATGACGGAAGAGATGTACTCCAATGCGTTTTTACTGACATCACCCACCTTGAAACTGCTGCCAGTGAAACAGCAAAAGCAAAAACCGATCTTGAAATCTTTGCCAACACTGTTCCAAGCGGATTAAGTAAGCACCTTCTTGACAACAACTTAAGTTTGATTTGGGCAAATGATTTTTTCTACAGCATGTGTGGTTATTCCAAATCATCTTATGAAGATAAATTTGGAAGAAGCACTCTTTCTCTTATTTTAAGCGAAGACCTTTCCACGGTTATTGATGCGCTGGCAGACCTTAAGGAAGAAGGAAAATCTCAGATCGTTAATTTTAGAATCAAATGTGAGAAAGGGGATATAAAATGGGTCAATGCTGTATTTGCAAATGCCGGTGAAACTGCAGAAAATTTTCCGGTTGTAAATATAGTTATGTCAGATATCTCCAACCTTAAAGAGGCTGAAATGAAAGCTGCTCTGGAAGAACAAAAGTACCTGATTATCTCTGACATTTCCGAAGAGCTTCCATATGAATATGACATAGCCACAGATACAATTAAATTTGCAGACAAATTTGAAAATATCTTTGAAGGACATTCCGTTATAGAAAATCCTTCCGTCAATATGCTTAAGACAGGTCTTGTTTCCGCAGACAGTAAAGAAGCAATTGAGGAGCTTTTTTACCTTGCCAAAACAGGAACCGAATATCATGCTTCAGAGTTTAAATTAAATACTAAAAACGGTGGTTATCAGTGGTATTTTTCATCATTTTCCAGTATCTATAACGAAAAAGAAGAACCGGTAAGAGCTATTGGTCTTTTGCGTAATATCCATGCCCAAAAGGTTGAGCAGCAAAAGCTTATTGAAAAATCCGAAACAGATCAGATGACCGGACTCCTTAACAAAGTAACGACCGAAAATAAAATCAAATCAAGTCTTAGAGAATTGGACGGTAATGCATTTGATGTATTTATGTTAATTGATATCGATGATTTCAAAATTATCAATGATTCATATGGGCATCTTATGGGCGACGAAGTTATCATTTCAATAGCCGAATCAATAAAAAAATATTCTGGTGAATATGGTTTTGGAGGACGCCTTGGCGGAGATGAATTTTGTCTGTTTCTTACCAATGTCCTTGATATAACTCTTGCATTGGAAAAAGCAGCTTATATATGTGAAAGCATAAGAAAAACATATCCGGGAGGTCCGGATGCTCCAAAGGTTACCCTGAGTATCGGTATAGCTGCAACCAATGAACAACTTCCTATGAATGTTCTCATGGAAAATGCCGACACAGCGCTTTATCAGGTCAAGCAGCGCGGAAAAAATGGATTCTCTCTATACGAAGACAATATGGAGCGTGTTCAGTACAGAAACAACCGTGAATCTTCAACCGATAACAGCACCATAAATGAAATAATGTCCACACTTTTTACAGGCACAAATACCTATACATGTATTGAGCGTGCGCTAAAACTTGTAGGAGCATCTTATCCAATTGATAAAATCTGTATCTTTGAATATGGTTTTAATAAAAATTTTGTCAACTGTACTCATCAGTGGTGTGCTGAGGGAGTCAAAAATGATATAACCAAAAAGCAGCATACTCCTTCAACAGTATTTGAAGAAATAAATTCCATGAGCAATGATGGCATAGCATATTCATCAGACACCTCATTGCTTAAGCTCAATAATTCGAGCATGAACCCTTCTCTGGAAGGTATAAAAAAGCTGGTTCAGTCAGAGATAATGCTATCCGGAAAAGTTATAGGATATATATGCTTTTACTCCATGGATTTAAATGTAAACTGGACCGCTGAAACTCTTTCATCATTTAAGCTTTTATTTAAACTTTTTGCAGAAGCTATATGTACAAAGCAAAATCAAAAAGCACTCGACTTTTTACGTGATGATACTGCCCAGGCTTTTGATATTATTCAAAATCCAATGATAATAATTGACAGAGATACATACGAAATAGTTTACTTCAATGACATAAGCAAGGACTACTATCCGGAAGTTTCTGTCGGTTCAAAATGCTATATGTGCATATCCCAGAAAAATTCTCCTTGTGATGATTGCCCTATGCACAAATCAAGCGACCACACCATAACTATTTCCAGATACAATAAAAATTTTGACGAACATCTTGATGCCAGCTTTATCCCTATTACCTGGAGCATCGGTAAAAATACTTATCTTATGTCTATGGCATCACATAAGCAGACCAAAGCAGAAAAGCTCAAGCTTGAGCTTGAACAAAATATAAATATTGAAAAGAAAATTGCAGAAGCATCATTTAAAGATATGGTCACAGGCTATGGCAATTTTGAAAAGTTCAAACTGGATGCGCAAAAGATTCTTGATGAAAATAAAGATGAGAATTTTGTTCTTTTATATTTAAACATAAAAAGTTTCAAGTATATAAATGAAGCATACGGTTATTCGGTAGGAGATACAACTCTTAAAACTGTTGCAGATATATTTAATAAATATATAGGAACCAATGAAGCATGTGCCAGAGTTATAAACGATACATTTATCCTGCTGATGCACTATCCTGACAATGCAAGTTTTATGCGTTCATTTGAAAACATAAAAAATGAAGTTCATGATGCGTGCAAACTTATTCAGGATAAATTTTCAATTGACTTTATAACAGGTATACTTATAATCGATGATAATGTACGTTCATATGATATAATGCACCTGGTTGACAGAGCAATCATGACCGAAAAATCCATAGATGAAAAATCAGGCATAAGCTATGCCTACTATGATGATGAATACCATAAACGGATTTTAAATGCTGCTCAGATTGAAAACAGCATGTATGATGCTTTGGAAAACGGAGAATTCTGTGCCTATGCACAACCAAAATTTGATATAAGCACCAGAAAGCTTATCGGCAGTGAGCTCCTGGTAAGATGGCTTTCTCCAACCAGAGGCTTTTTAGAGCCGGGAAACTTCATCCCTACATTTGAGAAAAATGGATTTATATACAATATAGATTTCTTTATGCTTGAAGAAGCATGTAAATCCATAAGAAAATATTTGGATGAAGATGTGGAGGCACTTCCTTTCTCGGTAAATCTCTCAAGAGCCACAGTGTCTCATGCAGATTTACTTACACGCATTCAAAATACAGTTGATAAGTATTTTATACCTCATCACTATATAGAGTTTGAAATAACTGAAAGTATCTTTGCTGAGCACTACGATGAAATGATAAATGTCCTAAAGAAACTTAAAGATATGGACTTTTTAATCAATATGGACGATTTCGGTTCAGGTTATTCCTCACTCACACTGCTTAAGGATTTACCTGTCGATATAATAAAGCTTGACCATGACTTTTTATCCCGTTCCACTTCAAATGACGAACGTGCAGTAAAAATTCTTCAAGGCATCATAGATATGGCTCATGCCATGGACATAAAAATTGTAAGTGAAGGTATCGAAACCGATGAACAGCTTGATATGCTCCGCTCAATCAATTGTGAAATCGGGCAGGGATTCCTCTTTGCAAAACCTATGCCTATTGATGACTATGATAAACTCATTTTGAATAACTGGGATGTAGGCGGAAATAATTCTAACTGATATACTACTCTTGCAGTATAAACTTAAAAAAGCAAATCTGTAAGATATCAAGCCATAAATTTGTCAAAGCAATAAAAATATTATAATAAAAATTATTATTTCACTTGACATACACGCATTTTTTTGATATTTTATTTGTTGCGTGTTTAGTAGCGTAAGATATTTTCGATTGGTCCGATGTATCTGGTGGTGTGGGTACATTGTTCGTGTCTTGACCTAATTGAAATTATTATACATACTGTAAATTAATTTTAAAATATGGAGGTGTCTGATTTGGCTAATATCAAATCTGCAAAGAAGAGAATTAAGGTAATCGAGACCAAGACTATGAGAAACAAAGCTATCAAGTCTAAGGTTAAGACAATGATTAAGAAGGTTGAAGCAGCTATTGAAGCTAATGATAAGGCAGCAGCTGAGGCAGCACTCAAGGTTGCAACTTCTGAGATAAGCAAAGCAGCTTCAAAGGGAGTATACCACAAAAACAATGCATCAAGAAAGATATCCCGTTTAACTCTTGCAGTTAACCGTCTTTAATAAAAAAACAGCGTGCCGATTGGCTCGCTGTTTTTTATGATTTATTTTATAAGATTAATTATCATCATCTCCACTGCTAATTCTTTTTTCATCCTACCGGATTTTACCATTCGGTCCATATCCATACATATATTAACCTTTTCGACAAGCTGGCTTGTACTATAATTTTTACAAATTTCAATATATTTTTTCGCCTGCCAGTCCTGAACTTTTACATATGAAGCAACCTTTTTTAAATTATTATCATTTTCCAAAACCTCAGAGGTCTTTAGAAGCCTGTCATACTGAACCAAAGTACGCGAAATTATACTCATAGCATCCGTCTTCAGATATCTAAGATCATCATAAAGCTTAAACGCCCTCTTCTTATTTTTCTTGGAAATCTCATCAATCATTTCAAAGATTTTGTCTTCAACCAAATCAGCACTCAATGTATTTACATCTGAAAGGGTTATACTTTTGCTTTCAGCGCCATAGGCCTTAAGCTTCTCAACTTCTGTAAAAATACGGTTCATATTACTACCCGTACTGTCTATAAGTCTGTAGATTGCCACATTTTCTATAGTAATACCATCATCTTCAAAAAGTTTCTTTACCCACCTGACTAATGAAGTTGAGTCAGGCGTGCCAAATCCGGCTATTGTTCCATTTTTAGAAAATAAATTATATAGCTTAAGTTTTCCATCCGTTTTACTTTCAATAAATATAATTACGGTGGTCTCAGGAATTTCGCTCATGGCATCAACAAAATCATCACCCGTTTTTTTTGCAAAGAACCCGCTTTCCTCAACGACAATCACTCTTCTCTCCGCAAAAAAAGGCATAGTCTGCGCAATAGAAATAATCTCATTTTCTGATATACTCTCATCACGAAAAACCGAATAATTCATAGAATCAGTCTTGTCAATAAGAGCATCGACAAGCTTGTCTCTATACTGAAGAATCAGATATTTCTCTTCACCTGTAAAAAGGTACAGATTACTAAAACTCCCGCTATCTATATGTGAATTAATTATCTGCATTCCATTATTAACTGCTTTTTCCTTTTTTGCTGCCATTGCCACTCCTTTTGCGTCATGGGTATGTATACCCGGTCACTTTTTGTGTCAGGTCCGTGAGACTTATCACATCTGTGTCAGATCCATGAACCTTATCACTTTTGTGTCAGGTCCGTGAGTCTTATCATATCTATGTCAAGTCCGTGAGTCTTATAATATCTATGTCAGATCCGTGGGACTTATCACATCTTGATACTGTCAAATTCCGATCTTTGCATGTATTACTATTATATTGTACCAAACCGCTTACGCGGTGGCTACCTCGAATTTTCGATTAATTTACTCTTTCCCAAAAATAAAAGTAGCGTTTAACGTATTTTTGTTGTATTGTTAAGTTCCCCAACCTAATAACAACTATTACACAAACACTA
>JAFUGL010000024.1 GCA_017469405.1 Lachnospiraceae bacterium
GCTGCTATAAAGGGCAAGGTTGATCCTCTTATCGGTCTTAAGGAAAATGTTCTTATCGGTAAACTTATTCCTGCCGGTACAGGTATGAAGAGATATAGAAGCGTTCAGCTTGATACAGGCAGAAGAGAAGAAGCATTTGAAGATGTAGATGAAATATCAGAGTATGATGAAGAAAATAATTATGATGAATACGATGATGTTGAAGAAACTCCTGTAGCTGTGACCGATGAGACAGATGATGAAGAGTAATAAATGCTTATGATAAAATAAGATATAAAAAAAGAAATGGCGTACAGATGATTTCTGTACGCCGTTTCTTTTTATGGTATTTAATTATTTTGATTCTTTATCATTTTTGTTCTTTTTCTTATTGTTGGCTTTAGTGTTTTCGGTTTTTGGATCATTTAATTCTATACCTGCAAGAGGCATAGTAACTGTTTCAATAAACAGCATAAAGATAAATAACATTATTGCAATGGATACAAGGTATGAATGAAGGTATATTTCGTAACCTGTGTTTTGCTCAAAACTTATAATACAGTCGGTGATTGCGAGTGGAGCCATGACAAGTACAAATAAAAATACATGAACCATATCCATAGCTTTTCTTTCTTCATCACTGTCAAGACAGAGTATAAGTGGTATAAATAAAAGAATAAGTGATGTTTCATATTCGGCAAATGGTCCTGCGACAACAACAAGCGTGAGTGCCAAAACACGTTTCCACTTTGATTTACTGATAAATCCGCAGACTATAAGTGAAATAATAAGTATAGCCCATATAATATATTTTACGGGACTGTTATTGGAAAGCGGATTATAACCAAGTGACATGGAAAGCATATCAAGGCCGGCAAATATATCGGTTCTGTATGCAGCACCTCCATCCTGAATTTGATTAATTACATCAGGAATTTTTTCAAATATCTTACCTATAACTGATAATCCTCCGACAAAAAATGAAGGAATAACATATAACAATATGCTGTATAAAAGTGAAAGCAGACTGTCTTTCCATCTCTTTTCTCTAAGAAGTAAAACCACAAATATGATTGCATATGGCTTTATTGCAACTGCAAGTGCAAGAGCAACCAGAGAAAGATGTCTGGCATAAGCTTTTTCACTATTATAGTTTAAAATATATAAAAACAGGAAAAACAAAGCAATTATAATTATATTTCCACGTTCAAAATTATAGATCATAGGTGCTGAGAAAAGACAAAGAAATAAAAACCATACCTTTGTTACGGTGTTGCCCTTTTTGATATTATATATAACAATTGAAAGTGCAGCTACTGTTATGGCTGTAAAAAAAACATAAATTAAATTTGTTTCCGGAAAATGAGTAAGATATGATCGGTCATACTCGTATACTTCAGAGTTTGCAAAATATGTTAAAAATCTGAAAAGTAAAATGTAAAGAGGTGAATAAAAGGAATATTCGCCTATATTTGAAGAATTATATGGCTCTTTTAACAAAGAAGCTTTAAATGGAGTAAAGAAATCCATATATGTATCGGTATAGTAGTTAAACATAATTGAATTCATAGCAAAGCCTTTGGAGGCTATAGCGGATATATAAAGAACAAGCTGAGTTAGCGAAAGTGCTATAAAAAAAATACAAAAGGTTATTTTGCCCTTTTGTTCATTGGTTAATTTTTTAGTTACGGGTTTATTCATTGCTTTTCTCTCTCTTTCTTAGGAAAATATGGGTCAATATCATTTGTCTGATATTGATAATATTTTATTTCAAAATATATAAGGTGTCAATAATAATAAATAAGTTGATATTTTAAATTAAATAGGTTACAATACTAATAATTGGGTAAAATACTGATAAATGGGATACATATTATAAAGGACGTGATCGGATGAGTAATTTAAATACACAGAATACACAGGATATTGATATTATTAAGGAAAGTACCATAGAAGTGCCTGACATATTGGCACAGGTTTATGATGCTTTGTCTGAAAAAGGATACAATCCTGTTAGTCAGATAGTTGGATATGTTATGAGCGGCGATCCTACTTATATAACCAGCTATAAAAATGCAAGAAGTCTTATTATGAAGGCTGAGCGTGATGAAATCATAGAAGTACTTCTTGAAAACTATATTGATACAAGACTTAAGTAAAGCAGGCTTGTTTATTTTACGTGTTTTTGTGCTTTACTTTTGGGATTGGAGAATTACTTGAGAATAATAGGTTTAGATTACGGAACAAAGACTGTGGGTGTTTCAATAAGTGATGAAACCGGGCTTATTGCACAGCCACTTCTCACTATTGAGAGAAAACATGCGGACAAGTTAAGACAAACATACGCACAGATAGAGAGTATTATTGCAGAGTACGGGTGTGAAAAAATAGTTTTGGGACTTCCCAAAAATATGAATAATACTGAAGGGGAAAGAGCTGCGGCAACGAGAGAATTTGCCGCAAATCTTGAAAGAAGAACGGGATTATCCGTTATTTTTGAGGATGAGAGGCTTACAACAGTAGAAGCAGACAGAATACTTGAAGAAACTGACGTTGCATATAGCCGGAGAAAAGAATATATAGATAAGATGGCTGCGGCTATTATACTGCAGGCATATCTTGATCGGGAAAATAATAGTAAATAAAATACACAAAGGTATATTAAGATACATGGACAGATTAGTATAATTAATTACCGCTATGACATTAATTTGGAAATTATTAATCAATATATGAGGATAAATATTATGGAAAAAAACGAAAAGCTTGTTTTTGAAACTGAAGATGGAGATGTAGATTTTTTTGTGCTTGAGCAGACGATGATTGCAGGCACCAATTATATATTAGTAACAGATGATATGGAAAGTGAGGAGGGAAGCTTTCTTATTCTAAAGGAAGAAAAAATTGTGAATCCTGATGATGAAGAGATAGCAACCTACGGCGTGATTGAGGACGAAAATGAATTAAAGGCAGTTGTCAAGGTGTTTGACGAGCTGTTAGATGATATTGATTTGGAGGTATAGTTTTGAAACCAGATGACAATAAGCCGGTAAAGATAATTCCTTTGGGCGGACTTGAACAGATAGGAATGAATATTACCGCAATAGAGTATGAGGACAGCATAATCGTTATAGATTGCGGTTTGTCCTTCCCTGAAGATGAGATGTTGGGAATTGATCTTGTTATTCCTGATGTAACTTATCTGAAGGAAAATGCCGATAAGGTTAAAGGTCTTGTGGTTACACACGGACATGAGGATCATATCGGTGCGATTCCTTATGTGGAAAATGAGATAAATATGCCAATATATGCAACTAAGCTTACTATGGCACTTATTGAGCATAAGCTTGAAGAACATAACAATTTAAATAATGTCAGAAGAAAGGTGGTTTCTCACGGACAGATTATAAATCTTGGCTGTTTTAGAATTGAATTTATAAGAACAAATCATTCAATTGCCGATGCTGCGGCACTTGCAATATATACACCGGCAGGTATAATAGTCCATACTGGTGATTTTAAGGTTGATTTTACTCCTGTATTTGGTGAAACCATAGATTTGCCGAGATTTGGTGAGTTGGGTAAAAAGGGCGTGCTTGCGCTTATGGCAGACTCGACTAATGTTGAAAGACCGGGTTATACACAGTCTGAAAAGACAGTTGGTAAGACCTTTGATAATCTGTTTAATGATAACAGGAACCACAGAATAATAATTGCAACCTTTGCATCCAATGTTGACAGAGTTCAGCAGATAATTAATTCGGCATATAAGTATGGCAGAAAGGTTGTTATAGAAGGCAGAAGCATGGTAAATATTATAAATACTGCTTCTGAGCTTGGATATATCAATATACCTGAGAATACTCTTATTGAGATAGACAGGATAAAGGATTATCCGGATGAACAGCTTGTACTTATCACTACCGGCAGCCAGGGAGAAAATATGGCGGCTTTATCAAGGATAGCTGCTTCTATACACAATAAAGTTACAATTCAGCCGGGAGATGTGGTTATTTTTTCATCAAATCCTATACCGGGCAACGAAAAAGCAGTATTTAAGGTGATAAATGAGCTTGAGATGAAAGGTGCGCATGTTATATTTCAGGATACTCATGTATCAGGACATGCCTGTCAGGAAGAACTTAAGCTTATGTATGCACTTACAAAGCCAAAATATGCAATTCCGGTGCATGGCGAGTATAGACATTTAAAACGTCACGCTGAGCTTGCTGTCGAGATGGGAGTACCTAAAGAAAATGTAAAGATTCTGACCACCGGAGATGTTCTTGAGATAGACGACGATACATTTAAGGTGACGGGAAGAGTTCCTGCACAAGGTATACTTGTAGACGGACTTGGAGTTGGAGATGTAGGAAATATAGTTCTTCGCGACAGACAACACTTATCACAGAATGGTCTTTTGATTGTGGTTGTAACTCTTGAAAGGGAATCAAATCAGCTTCTTGCAGGACCGGATATAGTATCAAGAGGTTTTGTTTATGTAAGAGAATCCGAAACACTTATGGAGGATTGTCGTGAGGTTATACAGGAAGCTCTTGATATATGCCTTGCAAAAGGTGTATCCGATTGGAACAAAATCAAGACTAGTATTAAGGATTCAGTAAGTGAATTTTTATGGAAGAGAACCAAAAGAAGTCCTATGATTTTGCCTATAATAACAGAGGTTTGATAAAATCGAGGTTAAGCTATGAGAGATGTTATAAGACAAAGCAAAGAGTTAAATGAAAAAATAAAGCAGTCTGAGGAATATAGGATATATATTGAAACAAAGACCGCATTATATGAACATGACGATTTATGCATTAGGCTTAAGGAATTTAAAAATAGAAATGAAAGTTTGCAAAATAATCCTGTATCGGATGCTTATGATGCAGTTTCGTCATTAGTTAAAGAGTATGATGATTTGTTGCATAATGCCTTAGTAGGAGATTTTTTAAGAGCTGAGCAGAAAATATGCAGACTTATGCAACAGGTATATATATCTATATCAGAAGGATTGGAGCTGGAGTATTTAGATGAGTGATAATAATGTACAGGCAAATAAATCACAGAATAAGCCACAAAAAAAATCAAATAATTCACAAAGAAAGCAGACTGATGCAAATAATAAATCTGCAAATACTAAAGCAGTAAGCAAAAAAAATTCTAAGAAAAAAATCAGATGGGATGAAATAATCAGAAAAGGATTAAAGCATTCATCAGGTTTTATGTTAAGTTTGCTTATAAATATAGTTATAGTATTTATTATAGCAAGGATGTTTACATATTCGTTTAACTTTGCATACAGTGTTTTTGGTGATGTTGCAAAAGATCCGTCAGGAAGAGAATATGCAGTTATTGAAATACCTGCCGACTCATCTACACTTCAGATAGGCAAAGCGCTTGAGGATAATGAAATTATTGAAGATAAATATGTTTTTTGGGCAAAGGTAAGAATAAAAAATCTCGGAGGTAAGATAAAGGCCGGGAAGTATGGTCTTTCTTCATCCATGACATATGAGGAAATAATTAATCTTATTTGTGGCATAAATGATGAAGATGAAGAGGGGGATTGACCATGAGTGATATTAAGAGAATATCCTCGTTCGTTAATTCTTACATAAAGGACGATGAAGGTTTGCTTGGAGAGATATATTATAAGGCGGTATCAGATGGAGTGCCTGTAATAAGAAAAGAAGCCAGGGAACTTTTAAAAACTCAATTGCTGATTAAGAAACCGAAAAATATTTTGGAAATAGGAACGGCGGTTGGATATTCTTCACTTTTTATGAGCCAATTTATAAGCAATGAAAGTCGTATAACTACCATAGAGCTTGATGAACAAAGAGTTATTGAAGCAGGTAATAATATTAAGCTGCTTGGTAAAGAAGAAGTCATAAAAGTGATAAAGGGAGATGCGTTGGAAATAATAAGCGGGCTTCCTGATGCTTCATATGACTTTTTGTTTGTTGATGCGGCGAAGGGGCAATATATAAATTATTATGAAAATCTTGTAAGGATTGCCGAACCGGGAGCAATAATTGTTTCTGACAATATACTTCAGGATGGCGAAATTCTTGAGTCGCATTATACTGTGGAAAAAAGGAACAGAACCATTCATGACAGAATGAGGGAATATCTGTATAAAATAACTCATGACGAACGAGTGGAAAGTGCGATTCTTTCAGTGGCTGACGGGATGGCTGTAACAATTAAAAAGTAAGTAATAATACTACTAAAAAATAAAAGGTTATTTATTATAAGGGAAAACTATGGTTGAAAAGATAACAAAGAAACCTGAGCTCTTAATCCCTGCAGGAGGTATGGACACCTTAAAGGTAGCTATAGATTATGGTGCCGATGCGGTATATATGGGCGGACAGAAATTCGGACTAAGAGCAAAGGCCGACAATTTTTCAATTGAAGAGATGAAAGAAGCAGTAAGGTACGTACATGCTCATGGAAAAAAAGTGTATGTTACTGTCAATATTTTTGCACATAATGATGATATAGAAGGTGTCAAAGAGTATTTTGAAACAATTCATAACGAGGGTTTAGATAGGGGCGATACCGCTATAGATGCACTTCTTATATCGGATTTTGGAATATTTACACTTGCAAAAGAGATTTTACCTGATATAGATATTCACATTAGCACACAGGCTAACAATACCAATTATATGACCTATAATTTTTGGTATAAGCAGGGCGCAAAAAGAGTTGTTGCTGCCAGGGAGCTTTCACTAAACGAGCTTAAGAAGATACGTGATAATATTCCGGAAGATATGGAGATTGAGGCTTTTATGCATGGTGCTATGTGCATATCATATTCCGGCAGATGTCTTTTATCAAGTTATTTTACCGGAAGAGATGCAAATAAGGGTGCTTGCACTCATCCGTGCAGATGGAAATATGCTGTTGTTGAAGAAAAAAGACCGGGAGAGTATCTTCCTGTTGAGGAGGATGAAAGGGGTACATATATCTTCAATTCAAAGGACTTATGTATGATAGAGTACATACCTGAAATGATAGCTGCGGGAATTGATTCGTTTAAAGTGGAAGGCCGTATGAAAACGGCACTTTATGTTGCTGCTGTAACCAGAACTTATAGAAAAGCAATTGATGATTATTATGAATCGGAAGAACTCTATAGAGCCAATATGGACTATTATAAAGAGGAAATAGCTGCCTGTACATACAGACAGTTTACAACCGGTTTTTATTTTCACAAACCGGATGAAAATACGCAGATATATGATAATAATACATATGTAAATAATTATATTTATCTTGGCTGTGTTGAGGAGATTGTGAGCAATAAAGATGGCTTAAATGATGACCGCAAAGCAGGTGGAGAGGTTAAGCTTGTTATGATTCATCAAAAAAATAAATTTTCTGTTGGTGAAAAAGTAAGTGTAATGTCTTTTGATGGAAGCAATATTGATGTTATTGTTGAAGGTATTTATGATGAGAAGATGAATCCAATGGAATCAGCTCCTCATCCGAAACAGCTTCTCTATATAAAATTTAATGATTTAAATGGCATTAAGCCGGGTATGATTATAAGAGTAAAGCGCTTCTGAGTTTAAGAAGTGCTTTTTTTTCTATACGAGAAACATATGAACGTGAAATACCAAGCATTTTTGCTACTTCTTTTTGAGTAAGTTCGTCTTTGCCGTTTAAACCGTAGCGCATCTCTATAATTTTCTGCTCCCGGTTATCCAATACTTTGTCAAAGATTTTTGATACATAATTTATATTATCATTATGAATTATATCAATTAATACATTTTCATCATCATTTTTAATTATATCCATAAGACTTATTTCATTACCTTCTTTATCTGTTCCGATTGGCTCATATAATGAGACTTCTCTTGATTCCTTGCGCTCTTGTCTAAGCCGCATAAGAAGTTCGTTTTCTATACATCTTGAGGCATAAGTGGCAAGCCGGTTTCCTTTATCTATGTCATAGGTATTAACAGCCTTGATAAGTCCGATTGTTCCGATAGAAATTAAATCTTCGGTATTTCTTTCAGCAGTTTGATATTTTTTGACTATATGGGCTACTAATCTTAAATTATATTCTACAAGCGTATTTCTGGCTTCGATATCTCCTTGTTTGCTTAAAAGAAGATAATGACGTTCCTCTTCCTGTGATAGGGGATGTTTAAAAGTATCCAAATTATACGCCTCATGATAATCCCTGTTTATATATGATATGATTTCTTGAAAGAAAAGTGCTTTTCCAAGAAAAATTTGTTGATAAACTTGATATATAAATATTATTAGAGTAAAATAATACAAGTAAAGTCGTAATGAAAAACAGGGGATCTTAGTATGGCAAAATCCAATAAAATAATTGAAAAAAAAGAATTAATTTTATTATTTGTCATTATTTTGCAGTGTGTATTTATTGCGCTGCTTTTTGCATTTAAAAAAGAAGGATATCATTCTGATGAAATATGGAATTACGGCTTTGCAAACAGCACCGATGGAGAACATATTTATACTCAAAATGGTGAAGAAAAGAATTGTTATGAGTGGCTCGATTCGAAAATATTATTGGAATATTTAAGCGTTGATAAAACTGAAATATTTGCTTATGGTAGTATATATAATAATTGTGCCAATGATATTAATCCACCATTTCAAAATATGCTTTTGCATCTTATATGCTCTTTCTTTCCAAATGTCTGGTCAAGATGGTTTTGCTTTATTGTAAATATTATTTCCTTTATCATTACACAGATTTTCTTATATAAAACGATAAAAATAATCACCGATGATAAAAGCCTTTCGCTTATAGGAGTTTTGTTCTTTGGATTTTGTGCAGGGGCTGTAAATATAACCATTTTTTTGAGAATATATGCTTTGGGAGTATCGTTTGCAATGATGTATACGTATTATTCTACAAAGATATATAAAGAAAGCAGAGGCGTTAAAGATTATATAAAATTGTTTATAGTCGGTTTTTTAGGGGCTATGACAATTCATATGTTTTTAATTATATCTTTTGCAATCACATTAATGTATTCCCTGAATTATTTATTTAGAAAAAAATATAAAAAAATGTTTGCATATGGCATGACGGCGATTTTGTTTGTTTTGTGTTCGGTTTTGGCTTTTCCAAGTACGATAACACATCTTACAACCAAAGATACAGCTTATAATGCAGGTAAATTATCATTATTCTATCAAATATCAAAATATTTTGAGTATATATCTACTGATATTATCGGAATTCATAATTTTGCTAATCCGACTATGATTGAGTCGATAGCAAGTTTGATGATAGGACTTTTATTATTGGTTATATTCATTGTATTTTATATCAATCGCAGGAAAGATAAATATATTAAATTCAAAAACTTGGTTATTAGCTATTTACAAAAAATAATTACCATACTAAAAAAATTCGGATATCCGGTTATAGCTTTATTTTTCAGTTTTTTGATATACCTGATTATAACTTCAAAGATGTCGTCTGTTGGAACAATGGGTGAATATTCAAGAAGATATGCTTTTTTATCATATCCTTTGTTTGCATGTGTGGTTTTGATATTGGTTAAATCAGTGATTTTGCCTTTTGAAAATAAAATTAAAAATCTGAATTTTGCGGTTTTAATTGTTGTAGTTTTATTGATATTGCTATCGCACATTTTTTCGGATAAAGCCTTTTATTTCAAGGAAAAAAGAGAGGGCAGCTCTTTTGATGATATAGAAAAAAACGCCGACTGCATTGTGGTTCTTGACAGTGCATGGCTTTTTACTTGTGCTACTAATGAGTTATATGATACCGATAAATTCTATCTGGCTGAAAGGTCTGATTATGAACAAGATAATTATGACACGTTGGAAAAAAGCAAAAATCCGGTATATCTTTTACTTGATGTATCAAATGAATATACCGGTGATGAGGATGATGAAGATGCAAAAAGAGTTGCAAAGATTAATGGAAGCATGACTGATAAACAGGATATTTTAAATTATTATAAAAATCTTTCCATATCATCGGGGTGTGTATTTGAAGGATGCGATTATCTTTTTGGAAGGAAAATAGAAATTTATAAACTAACACCATAATAAAGTGTTATTGTATTGGTTAACTTGTTTATTTTGAATATGTTTTATGCTATAATATTACATATATTCCGTTTGGAGGTTATATGAAAAAAGTTATTGTAACAGGTGCAAATGGCTTTCTGGGATCATATCTGGTCAGAAGATTGATTGATGAAGATATATTTGTATACGCGCTTATTAGAAATTCCTCAGATAAACTGAACGATATAAGCAATGATAAAATTTGTATTATAAGGGATATTGAAGAAGTTGGAGAAGATAATATAGATGTATTGTATCACTTTGCTTGGTCGGGCAATTCAGGAAAACTTAGAGGAGATATAAAAATTCAGCAAAATAATATAGAATATGCTTGTGAGATACTTCAGTATGCTGCAAAAATCGGATGTAAAAAATTCATTTATGCCGGAAGTGTGATGGAGTATGAGGCGTTAAAGATATTGGATGATAATTCTGATTTTGGTATGGGATATATTTATAGTACATCAAAGCTGACAGCAGATTTATATTTGAAAATATTATCAAATAAACTTGATATAGATTTTGCTACACTAATCATATCAAATATTTACGGCCCTAAAGAAAAATCAGACAGATTAATAAACACTACAATAAAAAAACTTCTAAAAGGAGAAGAAACTGCCTTTTCCACAGGTGAGCAGTTATATGATTTTATTTACATATCAGATGCTATAGAAAAGATATATGCATTGGGAAAAATCAGCGGCCTAAATGGCTCATATTATATCGGCAATACGATACAGAAGCCTTTAAGAAGTTACCTGGAAACAATCGGAGAGATATGTATAAACAGTAAAGAAATCGGTATAGGTAAACTGGGAAAATCAAGTCAGGTTATCGACTATTCAAAAATTGATGTATCAAGAATAGAAAGAGAATTAAATGTATTCAATAAGATTAGCTTTGAAGAAGGAATAAAAAATACCAAAGAGTATCTGGAGGAGGAAATAAATGCAGGAATTTAGCATTTCGGATGCTTGTATAGATGGGATAAAGATAATAAATCCATTTATATATGAAGATGAAAGAGGAGTATTTGTTAAAGATTTTGACAGCACGGTTTTCATTGATAACGGGCTTGGAGATAAATTTGTTTTTAATGAAGAGTTTTTCAGTGTTTCAAAAAAAGGTGTGGTCAGGGGACTTCATTTTCAAGTCCTTAATCCACAGGCGAAGCTTGTTTCATGTACCAGAGGAAAAGTATGCGATGTAATTGTTGATTTAAGAAAAAATTCCAAATCATTTGGTAAATATTTTATGATTGAATTATCCGAAGATAATCATAAGGTTGTATATATTCCAAAGGGTTTTGCTCATGGCTTTTTATCCCTCGAAGATAATAGCGTAACATCATATAAGTGTATAGGAGAATTTTCTAAAAGCAATGACTCTAATATTTTATGGAATGATAAAGAACTGGATATAAAATGGCCGTTGGAAATGATAAATGAAATTATTTTAAGTGACAGGGATAAAAAAGCTATGTCATTTAAAGAGTTTTGCGATAAATATGGGGGACTGTAAATAATGGATGAGGTTAAAATATATAAACCGGATTCGTTTATTGATGAACCGTTTTTTTCAATAATTGTCGTTTCATATAATTATGAAAAGACATTGGGGAGAACTCTAAAAGCTATAAAAAGACAAACATATAAAAATTATGAGATTGTATTGGTTGATAATGGCTCAGCAGATAATACTGATAAATTAATTAAAAGGTTTATAGATAAGAATTCGGATTTATATATAACACATGTAAAAATCGAGGAGAATATCGGACTTCCTAATGGCAGAAACAAAGGAATAGAAAATGCTCATGGAAAGTATATTATATTTAATGATGCGGATGATTGGATGGAAAAGGATTGCCTGAATGAAATGTTTGTTGCATCCGATGATGGTAAGGTTGACAGGATTATTGTCCAAATAAGAGATGTGTCAACGGATGGAAAAATACTTCAGGTTAGAAATTTTACTGATAATGCTCCAAGGTGGATTGCTACTTTGCTTCAGGGAAATGCGTTTAAAAGGGAGTATTTTATTAAGTATAATATAAGAGTGCCGCAAACCTATATGGATGATATGTATATTTGCCTGAATTTTTCTGGATATACAGACAGTTACAAGGTTGTAAGGAAAACTTTATATAATTTTCTGATCAATATAAATTCGACATCAGGGGTAAACAGCCTTGATACCAACATGGTTTATAAATATATGGATGATTTAGTTGATTGCATAATGCCTATTAAATCAAGAATTACTGAAAGAGAATGGATGGAATTGGAATATCAGTTTATTAAAAATTATTATTCGTTGATGTTTAATTATGGTCGTAATAAAAAAATAAAAGATATATATAATTTTTATAATGTTCTTCATTCTAAAATGATAAAAAACGATAGAAATTATTTGAAAAATAAAAAGATATCTTTTATTAAAAACAATGGAGACAGATTTTACGGACGCGCCTTAACATCATTTTTTGCTTTTGCAGAGCGTATAAAAATAATGCTAGGTCTTTTGTATATATATGTTTTTCTTTCTAAAATATTTTATTTTAATGTTTAAATGCAATAATGCGTAAGAGAATAATTGTAGTGGAGGGTAATATGAAAGTTGTTATTTTAGCAGGAGGATTTGGAACCAGAATAAGCGAAGAAAGCCATCTTAGACCAAAGCCGATGATAAAAATCGGCAATAAGCCTATTTTGTGGCATATTATGAAAGAATATTCTTATTATGGATTTAACGAGTTTATTATTTGTGCCGGTTATAAACAGGATATGATAAAAGAATGGTTTGCTAACTATTATCTTCATAATAGCGATGTAACCTTTGATTTTTCTGCCGGAAATAAAATGACTGTACATAATAATGTGGCCGAACCATGGAAAGTAACCGTGGTTGATACCGGATATAATACGATGACAGGTGGAAGAATTAAGAGGATAAAGCCATATGTAAATGATGAGCCTTTTATGATGACATATGGAGACGGAGTGTGCGATATTGATTTAAAGAAGCTTTTTGAATTTCATAAATCACATGGTAAAATTGCTACTTTGACAGCTGTAAATGAGGAGCAGAGATTTGGTGTTCTTGATATAGATAAAGATACCAGCGAGATTAAATCTTTCAGAGAAAAATCCGAAAGTGACAGATCGAGAATCAATGCAGGATATATGGTTTTGAATCCGGAAGTATTTGATTATATAGAAGGTGATGCTACAGTTTTTGAAAAGGATCCTTTGCAGAATCTTGCTGCAGATGGCGAGCTTGTAGCATATAAATATGATGGCTTTTGGCAGTGTATGGATACATTAAGAGAGCAGGAAGCGCTGGCTGCTATGGTAGAGAGCGGTAAAGCTCCATGGATGGTTTGGTAGGTAAGGAGACTGAAAGATATGATTCCTGATAGTTTCAAAGACAACAGAAAAACAGTTTGTGTCCAGGGATTGGGCTTTGTAGGTTCTGCAATGGCCTTGGCTATAGCGGATGCTGATGATTCAAATGGTAATCCGCTCTATAACGTTATAGGTGTGGATGTACCAAATGAAGCAGGCTACAGGAAGGCTGATTCTTTGAATGACGGCGTATTTCCTTTTGAAAACAATGATAAAAAGCTGGAACAGGCTATGAAAAAGGTACATGATAACGGCAATTTGTGGGCAACCACAGAAAAGGAAAACTTTAAGTATGCGGATGTTGTTGTGGTTGATATCAATCTTGATGTTTATTATGATGACAAAAAGGAACCTTATCTTGACCTGACGATGTTTAAAAACGCCATGCATGACCTGGGGGAAAATATTAAAGAAGGCACGCTTGTAATAGTTGAGACGACTGTACCTCCGGGAACCTGCGAAAAGGTTGTTTATCCGATTCTAAAAGAAGAATTGAAAAAACGTGGTCTTGATGAAAATGATTTATATGTTGCACATTCATACGAAAGAGTTATGCCGGGAGAAAACTATTTTGACTCAATAGTTAATTTTTGGAGAGTGTATTCGGGCATAAATGATGAATCTGCGGATAGATGTGAAGAATTCCTTAAAACAGTAATTAAAACCGATCAATATCCTTTGACACGTTTGGAAAAGACTACTGCTACAGAGATATCAAAGGTGCTTGAAAATTCTTATCGTGCGACAACTATAGCATTTATGGAAGAGTGGGGACGATTTGCTGAAGCGGTTGGCGTTGATCTGTTTGATGTTATAAATGCTATAAGAATGAGACCAACACATTCGAATATGAGACAGCCGGGATTTGGTGTTGGAGGATACTGTCTTACAAAGGATCCATATTTTGCCAAATTAGCGGCTAAAGATATATTTGGCTTAAGCGGGATGGATTTCCCTTTTTCAACTCTGGCTGTAAAAACAAATAATGTTATGCCGCTGGTAAGTCTTGATAAGATTGAGGAGATAATCGGAGACTTATCCGGTAAAAAAATGCTTGTATTGGGTGTAAGCTACAGACAGGATGTGGGAGATACAAGATATTCACCTACAGAAATATTTGTGAAAGATGCAGTTAAAAGAGGATGTGTGGTAGAGTGTCAGGATCCTCTGGTTGGATATTGGCAGGAGATGGAATGTGAGGTTTTAAATGATATTCCTTCATTTGAGGATTACGATATAATTATGTTTGCCGTACAACATAAGCAATATGAGCAGATAGATTTTTCTGACTTGAAGTTTAAGGAAAATGCTTTGATTTTTGATGGAAACTGTGTTTTGAGCAAAGAGCAAATCAGAGAGGTAAAAGCAAGAAAAGATATACGATTCGGAAGTATAGGCAGATAAGTATTAAGGAGGATTAAGATGAAGGCTTTAATAACCGGTGGAGCGGGATTTATAGGATATCATTTGGCAGGTAAGCTGGTAGAAGAGGGCTATGAAATAGTTCTGGTTGATAATTTTTCCAGAGGAGTATCTGACAGCTTTTTAAATGAGCTTGAAAAAAATGATAAGGTAAGCTTTAAATCAATAGATTTGATGGATAAAGAAAAAATAAACGAATTGGATGATGATTTTGATTATATCTACCATCTGGCAGCTATAATAGGAGTTCAAAATGTTTTAAATCATTCATATGACGTTTTAAAGAAAAATGTTGAGCTTTTAATTAACATGATTGATTTTGCAGGTAAGCAGAAAAATTTGAAACGATTCATATTTGCTTCAACCAGTGAGATATATGCAGGAACATTACAGTTTTACGGAATGGACATACCTACACCGGAGACAACGCCTCTTACTATTACGCCACTTGAACATCCGCGTACATCTTATATGTTGTCAAAGATATATGGTGAGGCATTATTGAACCAAAGCAATATCCCTTATACTATTATCAGACCGCACAACTTTTACGGGCCGAGGATGGGTATGTCACATGTTATACCTGAATTATTGAAAAAAGCTTATAATCTGGATGATGGAAGTAAGCTTGAAGTCTTTTCGGTGGAACATAAAAGAACATTTTGCTATATAAGCGATGCAGTTGAAATAATAGTAAAGCTTGCAGAAAGCGATAATTCTATAGGTCAGGCCTTTAATGTGGGAAATGAAGCTCCTGAAGTACCTATTATGGATGTTGCAAAAACAGTTATAGAGGTTACGGGCAAAAAATTGGATATAGAACCAATGCCTGCTACAGCGGGTTCTCCGGAAAGAAGATGCCCAAGTATGAAAAAAACATACGAGTGTATCGGATACAAAGGCAAAGTTTCTCTGACAGAGGGAATACAAAAGACATATGATTGGTACAAAACATATATTTTTGAAGGAAACGAGTTGAGTGCAAAATGATTGAAAAATATGTCATTGATAAAAGTTATACTGTAAAAAAAGCAATTGAAAAAATGGAAGAAGAGCTGATAAAAGCAGTTGTTGTTTTGGATGAAGACAGTAAAATTTCAGGCCTTTTTTCAAATGGTGATATGCGCGCATTTTTCTTGAAGGGTGGAAGCCTTTCGGCAAATATTACGGAAGCAATGAATCCGAATCCAAAGTTATATAATTCATTAGATGAAGTTAAAGAAGAAAGAGAATTGTTTAACAGAGTTATTTATCCTATAGTTGATGATAACGGTTTTCTTATCTCTGTTGTTGATTATGACAATGATAATGTTGGTGAAATTATCTGTGATTCATTAAAAGATATTCCACTGGTTATAATGGCCGGAGGAAAAGGAACCAGACTTTATCCTTATACAAAAATACTTCCAAAAGCATTGGTTCCGGTGGGCGATTTAACAATAACCGAAAGAATAATAGAATCATTTGAGAGATATGGCTGCAATAATTATATTATGATTTTAAATCATAAAGCCGGAATGATAAAGGCGTATATGAATGATTTAAATAAAAATTATAATATTGAATATGAGGTTGAGGATAAATTTCTTGGAACTGCCGGAGGCCTTAGACTGATTAAAGATAAAATTAATTCGACTTTTTTTATGACCAATTGTGATATATTGATAGACGCAGATTTGGACTGCATTTATAAAACACATAAAAAGAACAATAATTTAATTACTTTTGTGTGCTCCATGAAGGATATCGTTATTCCTTATGGCGTGGTCGAAACGGATGAAACAGGTTCTATAAAGAAACTGCAGGAAAAACCTGATTTTTCTTTTTTGGTCAATACAGGTCTATATATGATTGAGCCTGAAGTGATTGATTATATAAAAGAGGATGAGTTTATTCATCTTCCTGAACTTGCAAAAAGGTGTATTGATAATGGAAAAAAAGTCGGGGTATTTCCTATATCAGAAAGATCCTGGATGGATATGGGACAATTAAGCGAGTTTGAGGAAATGAGAAAAAGATTAGGAGTTTGATATAAATTATATATGGGTGGTATAGGAAATGGAAATGATTGATATGGATTTTTTTAAAGACAAAAACATTTTTTTAACAGGTCATACAGGATTTAAAGGTACATGGCTTTCTGTTATATTGGCAAATGCCGGTGCAAATGTTACCGGATATGCTTTAAAGCCGGAAGGTAAAGAAAATTTATATGATCTGTCAGGCATTGATAAAAAAATTAATTCTGTTATCGGAGATATTCGTGATTATGAAAAACTTGAAAATGCTTTTTCGCAAGCGAAGCCTGAGATAGTTATTCATTTGGCAGCTCAACCGTTAGTTAGAGAATCCTACAAAAATCCAAGATATACTTATGATACAAATGTTATGGGTACAGTTAATATATGTGAGTGTGTAAGAAATAGTAATACCGTTAAGTCTTTCCTTAATGTAACCACTGATAAGGTATATTTAAATATGGAATGGGACAGAGGATACAAAGAGGATGATATACTTGATGGATATGATCCGTATTCAAATAGCAAGTCCTGTTCCGAACTTGTAACGCATAGTTATAAAAATTCTTTTTTTAATGATATGAATGTAGCTGTTTCTACTGCTCGTGCAGGAAACGTTATAGGCGGTGGAGATTTTGCAAAAGACAGAATAGTGCCTGATTGTGTTATGGCAGCTGTAAATAAAGAAAAAATAATAGTAAGAAATCCGTATTCAGTAAGACCGTATCAGCATGTTTTAGAACCACTTTTTGCATATCTTATGATAGTGAAAAAGCAATACGAGGACATTAAATATTCGGGTTATTACAATATAGGACCTGAATATGAGGATTGTATTACAACAGGAACTCTTGTGGATATATTTTGCGAAAAATGGGGAGAGGATTTGGAATGGATCAATAAGCATGACGGTGGACCTCATGAAGCTAATTTTTTAAAGCTTGACTGTGGAAAGCTGAAAGAAACCTTTGATTGGAAACCTAATTGGGATGTTAAGAAAGCTATAGAGAAAACTGTAGAATGGTATAAAGCATATAGGGATAAAAAAGATATAGTTTTATGCATGAATAGTCAGATAAAAGATTTTATTGAAACGAGGTAAAAAAATGTTTGATAATAAAACAGAAGAACAAGCAAGAAAAGAAATACTTGATATGGTAAAAGCATATTGTGAGCAGTATCATAACAAAAAAGATGAGTTTACACCGGGGGACAGAATACCTTATGCATCAAGGGTATACGATTATAATGAAATGGTTAACCTTGTCGATTCGTCTTTGGAATTCTGGCTTACATCAGGGAGATACACTATTGAATTTGAAAATAAATTAGCTGATTATCTTGGCGTAAAATATTGTTCTCTTGTTAATTCCGGCTCATCAGCTAATCTTTTGGCGTTTATGACGCTTACTTCCCCTATGCTTAAAGACAGGCAGATTAAGAGGGGCGATGAGGTTATAACCGTTGCTGCCGGTTTTCCTACGACAATTGCGGCGATAATTCAGTATGGTGCTGTTCCTGTATTTGTTGATATGACAATTCCACAATATAATATAGATGTAAACATGCTTGAGGAAGCATTATCTGATAAAACTAAAGCTGTTATGATTGCGCATACTTTGGGAAATCCGTTTAATCTTGATGCTGTAAAGAAATTCTGTGATAAAAATAATCTGTGGCTGATTGAAGATAATTGTGATGCACTTGGTTCAAAATACGAAATAGACGGAGTTGAAAAATTTACCGGAACTATCGGAGATATAGGTACTTCGAGCTTTTATCCGCCTCACCATATGACTATGGGAGAGGGAGGCGCAGTTTATACAGATAATCCTTTGTTAAATAAGATAATAAGATCAATGAGGGATTGGGGAAGGGATTGCATTTGTCCTTCCGGAAAAGACAACATGTGTGGTCATAGATTTGACAATCAATATGGAGACCTTCCAAAGGGCTATGATCATAAATATGTATATTCGCATTTCGGATATAATCTTAAGGCTACAGATATGCAGGCTGCAATCGGATGTGCACAGCTTGAGAAGATAGATGGATTTGTTGAAAGACGAAGACATAATTTTGATAGGCTTAAATCAGGACTTAATGGTCTTGAAGATAAGATAATTCTTCCTGAACCGTGTGAAAATTCCAGACCAAGCTGGTTTGGATTCTTGATTACTTGTAAGGAAAATACTGATAAGAATAAAGTTGTGCAGTATCTTGAAAAGCATAATGTCCAAACAAGAATGCTTTTCGGAGGCAATATGTTAAAACAGCCTTGTTTTTCTGAAATGAAGGATTCTAAAGAAGGTTATCGTGTGGTTGGAGATTTGAAGGTTACAGATACCATTATGAATAATACTTTTTGGATAGGAGTATATCCGGGTATGACGGATGAAATGATAGATTACATGATAAAATGCATCAAAGATGCATTGGAATAGTGCTTTGGAATAGTATTTGGAATAGTGCATTGAGATGATTTAGGAGGATTTGTATGCCTAAGAAAGTGTTAATTACCGGAGGAAGTGGTTTCATCGGCAGAAATGTTTTTGAACATTTGAAGGATAATCCGCAATTTGAGGTAATGGCTCCTGACAGTAAAGAACTAAACTGCATAGAAGAAAATGAAGTGAAAGATTATCTTAAAAAGAATAATTTTGATCTCGTTCTTAATTTTGCGGTATACGGTGATGGTATAGATAAGAGCAAAGATGGAACAAAAATTCTGGATTATAATTTAAGAATGTACTATAACTTTGCCAGATACAGTGATATGTATGGAAAGATGATTTACGCCGGTTCGGGTGCAGAGTATGATAAAAGATTTCCGATAATTGATGTTAAGGAAGAAGATTTAAAAGACAGATGGATGCCTTCTGACCAGTATGGACTCATGAAAAGAATTGTGGGAGAACATATAGAAGCATCTGATAATATATATAATTTCAGACTGTTTGGGATATTTGGAAAATATGAGTATTATCCTTTAAAATTCATATCAAATGTATGTTGCAAATCTATTTTTGATTTACCGCTGTCAATAAGACAAGATGTATATTTTGATTATTTGTGGATAGATGATTTTTTGTCAATATTGGATAGATTTCTTGAGATAGATGTGCCCAAATATCATACATACAATGTATGTCATGGTGAAAAAATTTTGCTTTCGGATATATGTAAGACAGTAAATAAAATTTCAAATAAAGATAATAGAATCATTATATGTAAGGAAGGCCTGGCAAATGAATATACAGGAAGCAGCAACAGGATTGTTAAAGAATTACAAGGTTTTGATTTTACTGGGTATTATGATTCCATAGAACAGCTTTATAAGTGGTATTATGATAATAAAAATGAAATAGAAATTTATAAATTATTATATTAGAATTAGAGGTTTAAAAATGAAAAAACGAGTTGCGGATATTATAATTGAAACCTTATTGGAACTTGGAATAAATGATTGCTTTTGCGTTGTTGGCGGAGGTGCGATGCATATCGATAATGCATTGAAGGTCCATGATAAGATGAAGGTAACATTTTGCCATCATGAGCAGGCGTGTGCTTTTGCGGCAGAAGGCTATGCTAAATATTCCGGAAAAATTGCATTAGTTTCTGTTACAAGCGGACCGGGTGGAGTAAATACTTTAAATGGTGTATATAGTGCATGGGTTGATAGTGCGCCGATGTTTGTAATAGCCGGTCATCCAAGAAGTGATACTACTGTTGAAGCAACCGGGCTTAATTTAAGATGCCGTGGTGTTCAGGAATTCGATATAATATCTTCAATTAAAAATATGACAAAGTATTCAAAAATGATTTTGGATGCGCGCGAGATTAAAAGAGAAATAATTAAGGCGTATAATATTGCAATGTCAGGAAGAAGAGGACCGGTTTGGCTTAGCGTACCATTGGACATACAGTCAGCAACAGTCGATGAAGACGAATTATTTGAGTATCAGCATTCTGAATACGACATTTTTTCGGATTTTGACACAAAAGAAGTTATAGATAAAATAAAAAATGCAAAAAGTCCTTGTATATTAACCGGTTCCGCTATAAGATATGCGGATGCTTATGATGAATTTATTGAGTTCATACATAAAATAAAAATACCGGTTATAGGGGCGGCGCTTCTTCCTGATATATTGCCGGAGGATTATCCGTTGTATTATGGACTTTCAGGAAACATCGGACCAAGAACCGGAAATTATATACTTCAAAATGCTGATTTGATTTTAGTACTGGGTAACAGTTTATCTGTAAGACAAACTGGATTTGATGCAACCAAATTTGCCCCTGATGCATATTTTATAATGGTTGATGCTGAAAAGGATGAAATGAAAAAACCAGATTTGCATATAGATTTTGCAGTTCATACGGATATAAAAACATTTTTCAATGCTTTAAATGATTATATTAAAGATGAGATAAAAGCTCCTGATAAATGGGTGGAATTTTGTGATAATACATATAAAATATTGAAAGATATTGATGATCCAAACGTAGATGAAAAATCAAGAATACCTGCAAAATATTTTTGGAAGGTATTTAGAAAAAAAATTGAAGACGATGCAATTATTGCACTGGGCAATAGTAATTGTGTAACAGGATTATATCAATACGGAGTGGACAAGCTTAAACAAAGAGTGATTACCAATGCAAATGCCGGATCTATGGGATATGATCTTCCTGAAGCTGTAGGTGTAAGCATTGTTTCGGATGTTCCTGTTTATTGCGTAACAGGTGATGGCTCTATAATGATGAATTTACAGGAATTGGAAACTATATCGTATAATAATCTTGATATCAAGATTGTAATATTTTCAAATGATGGCTATGGAGCTATAAGGCAAACCTGTAAGAATTATTTTAATGGCGATATTTTTGGCTGCGATGATAAAAGCGGAGTGGGATTGCCTGATTTTGAAAAAGTTGCATATGCATTTGATTTTGGATATATGTGTTGTAATACAAATTCAGAGTTGGATGAGTGCCTGGATGATTTTATAAATTCCAAAGGACGGACTATTCTTGAAATAAAGCAGCTGCTGGATGATCCTGTTGTTCCGAAACTTATGTCAAAGATGAATGAGGATGGTGTGTTTGAGGCACCACAGTTTACAAGCTTTTATCCTTTTTTGGATGATGAAACAGAAGAAAAATTGATTTATAAATAATAAGGAGTATAAAATGGCGTACAATATACCTTTGTTTAATCTTAATTTTGATGAAGAAGAAAAAAATAATGTTATAAAAACACTTGATTCAAAATGGATTTCCAGTGGGCCGCAATGTGCCGAACTGGAAAAGAGATTTGCGGAAATGTTGGATGTTAAATATGCGCTGGCGGTGACTAACTGTACAGCTGCATTGCATTTATCAATGATTTGTAATGAAATAGGACCGGGCGATGAAGTTATTTTGCCATCCATGACATTTGTTGCAACTGCCAATGCAGTAAGATATGTTGGGGCAACGCCGGTTTTCTGTGATATAAAAGGATATGATGAGATTGTTATAGACGATAATAAGATAGAGAGCCTTATTACCAAAAAAACCAAAGCTATTGTTCCGATGCATTATGGTGGATTTCCTTGTAATATGGATGTAATAATGAATTTGGCAAAAAAATACAATTTGAAGGTTATTGAGGACGCATGTCATGGACCTCTTTCACGTTATCATGGCAGGTGCCTTGGAACAATAGGTGACACAGGATGCTTTAGCTTCTTTTCCAACAAGAACCTTTCGACAGGAGAGGGCGGAATGCTGGTTACAAATAATGAAGAAATATATAATCGAGCTAAAATATTAAGATCACACGGGATGACAACTATGACATATGAACGTTCAAAGGGACATAATTCCGGATACGATGTTTTAGACTTGGGATATAATTACAGACTTGATGACATCAGGGCATCTATTGGTCTTGCTCAGCTGGATAAACTTAAATGCGATATTGATAAAAGAATTGAAGTAAGGAAATTATACTTGGATGAGCTTTTAGGTGAGGATGATATTATATTACCTTTTGCCGATTATAAAGAATATTCATCTTCGTATATTTTCCCTATTGTATTAAAATGTGGCAGCAGAGAGAAAAGAGAATCATTCAGATCATATCTGTCTGAAAACGGTATTCAGACAAGCGTACATTATCCGTGTATTCACAGATTTAAGATATATGCCGATTTTGCAACAGATGATTTAAAGAATACAGAATACATAGCGGATAATGAAGTAACATTACCGATGTATGGCGCATTGAAGAAAGAAGAAGTAGTTTATATTTGCGATACTGTAAAGAAGGGTATTGGAAAGCTATGAAAAAAATAATTCTTATAGGTGCTTTTGTTGAAATTATAGAATTATGCGAAAAGTGTGGATATTCCATAGAAGGTGTAGTTGACGAATTAAGTGATAGAAAATTTTGTGGATATGATGTGCTTGGAAATGACGATTTTATAATTTCAAACAAAGAAAAGTTTTTGGATAGTAAACTTATTATGGTACCTGATAAACCTCTGATACGTGAAAAATTATATAAAAGGTATAAAGCTGCGGGCTTTAGCTTTGAAACTGTTATCTCATCGGGAGCAAATGTGTCAAAATATGCTGTAATTGAAGAAGGTGCAATAGTACAGGATTTTTGCAATGTTTCTGCAAATGCTCATATTGGAAGGTGCGCAAGATTAAATGTCGGTGCAAATGTAATGCATGACAGTACAGTTGGAGATTTTTCGATTTTAGCTCCAAACTGTGTGGTGCTTGGAAGAAGCAGTATTGGTGAGAAATGCTATGTGGGAGCTAACAGCACAATTCTACCGGAAAAGACTATAGGAAATGAAGCGGTAATCGGTGCCTCTTCCGTAGTTACAAAAAATGTTGGCAAAGGACTTACAGTAATTGGAAATCCTGCCAGAGTGATGGTTTGATTTATGAGGTAAAAATAGTGATTGCATTATGTATTGAGAGTTCAAATAAAAGAGGCATGGGACATCTTTTTAGATCGTTACTGTATGTTGAATATTTGAACAAAAGAAATATCGATTTTATATATCTGATAAATAATGACGAAGCATCGTTAAAGATACTTGATGAAAATAAGATAAAATATATTATTGTTGATTTCGAGGACGTTACTTCAAATTGGGAAAAGGATATAATAGAAAAATATTGTATCAATGCGTGGTTCAATGACAAATTTGAAACAACCAGGCAGATGGCAGAGCATATATGTGATAAAAAAATAAAATTCTTTGTGATAGATGAAGCAGGTGATTCGGATAAATATGCAGATGTTCATTTTGCGGGAATGATATATCCGTCAAAGCCTAATCCGAAAGGAAAAGAGGTTTTGTGCGGTACAGACTATATAGTTTTAAATAAAGAAGTTGATGAACATAGGAAGATAAGAAGCGGACTTGATAAAATATTAGTCACGCTTGGAGGTAGTGATCCTTTCAATGTAACAAAGGAGGCTGCTTGTGAGCTTTTAAAATATGATTATGATGTGGATATTGTTATAGGTCCAAATTACAGACATAAAGAAGAGCTTGAGCAATTGGTAAAAGGAAGATATAGTATATATCAAAATGTTGAGTCGCTGATTGCTATGTTTGATAACTATTCTTTTGCAATAACCGGTGGCGGCTTTACCTGTTGTGAAGCGAATGCTTGTGGTCTTCCCTGCATGATAATTGCAAATGCCGAACATGAAATATATACAGGAAGATATGTTCAAAAACTGGGCTCTTCAATATTTCTTGGAAAACATGGAGAATGGGATAAAGCTGCTATTGCGGATATTCCACATAAAGATATAGAAAAAATGAGCAAAAGGGGATTGGAACTGTTTAATACAAATGCCATCGATAAAATATTTGAAAAAATAATGGATGAGATAAAGAAGTGATATAAATGGAGGCTTGTTTATGGATTATTACAGTAAAATAAAAGAACAGGGATATTATATTATCGCTGAGGTTGGCGTTAATTACTATGAGATTGCTGAAAAATATGATATCAGCCTTATAGATGCGGCAAAAAAAATGATGTTTGAGGCAAAAAATGCCGGTGCGGATTGTGTTAAATTTCAGACATATAAAGCGGGAAAGCTTGCAATGAAAGATTCGCCGGGAAGTTGGGACAGAAATGATATAGCGGTTGAAACACAGTATGAGCTTTTTACTTTATATGATAAATTTAATGCTTCGGATTATGAGGAGTTATACGAATATTCAAAGGAAATCGGGATAGATTTTATGTCTACACCATTTGATGAAGATTCTTCGGATTATTTAAATGATTATATGGAAGTTTATAAAATTTCATCATCCGACATAAGCAATTATCCTTTGATTACCAATATTGCCAAGAAGAACAAACCGATAATTATGTCGGTGGGGGCAGCTGATTTGGATGAAATTGAAGCGGAAATAGAGTTGATAAAAAAATATAATGATAAGCAAATTACAATTCTCCATTGTGTATTGGAGTATTCTACTCCGTATGAGCATGCAAATCTTTTAAAGATAAAATCTTTAAAAGAAAAATATCCGGATGCTATAATAGGATATTCAGATCATACAAAACCTGATGAACATATGGATGTAATAAAAACAGCATATTTGCTTGGAGCCAAAGTTATAGAAAAACATTTCACTCTGGACAAGACAATTAAATTTAAAAACGATCATTTTCATTCTATGGATCCGGATGACCTTAGAAAAATTAAACAAGGATTTGATTTTATCAACAAAATAAAAGGCAGTGGTGATATAATATGTTTGCCTTCAGAGGTTACAACAAAAGAGAGCGTCAGGAGATCGGCAGTTTGTAAAGATGGCATTAAAAAAGGCGAGATACTAACATATGATAAAATAGTTTTTAAGAGACCTTTTAAAGGATTATCACCTTCTGAAACTGATAGACTGATTGGTAAGAAAGCAAAAAAAGATATAGCTGAAGATGAATTGATATTAAAAAATGATTTTGAATAAAAATGGTGGTGAATGGTATTGAAAAAAGTCAGTATATGTGTGCCCTGCTATAATGAAGAAGAGAATATTGAAAATATGTACAACAAGCTTAAATCAATTTTTGATGAGCTTGGAAAATATGATTATGAAATAATTTTTTCAGATAACTGTTCTACAGACAGTTCATCAGATATTTTAAAAAGAATATCCGCTAAAGATAAACATGTAAAAGTTATTCTCAATATGAGAAACTATGGACCGGATCGTTCATGTCTTAATTGCCTTTTTCGTGCAACCGGAGATGCTATAATAAGTATGCCGTGTGATTTTCAGGAACCGCCGGATATGATACCTGTTTTTCTTGAAGAATGGGAAAAAGGAAATCTTGTTGTATGGGGACAAAAGCTTAAGAGTAAAGAGAACCCGATAAAATTCTTTTTTAGAAAAATATTTTATAAAATCATAAAGAGCTTTTCCGAGAACCCGCAGATAGAGAACACAACCGGATTTGGAGTAATGGACAGAACAGTTCTGGAATGCGTTAAAGAAACTGGTGAGACAAAAGAAGGATTAAGAAATTTGATTCCGGAATTGGGATTTGCAGTTAAGCTTATTCCTTATACCCAGCAAAAAAGACAGGCCGGAAAGTCAAGCTACAATATGATAAGATATCTTAATTTTTCAATAGATACGCTTATTACCACGTCAAAACTTCCGCTTAGACTTGCTACTATTTTGGGAAGTATAGTTTCTTTTTTCAGTATTGTGATATTTATAGTTTATTTTATTTATAAGCTTGTACACTGGGATTCATTTGAGGTCGGTATGTTCCCTGTTATATGCGGAATCTTTCTGGTCGGCGCAATAGAAATTATGTTTATTGGAATAATAGGAGAGTACATAGGCATATTGGTTGAAAGGTCAGAAAAAAGACCGTTGGTTCTGGAAAAAGAATTAATTAATTTTGAAAAAGAAGATGAAAATGATTAGTTTTATTTTTGACTCTGCTTTATAAAATATATTGAAAAGATTATAAATAATACTGATGACAAAAACATTAATATCAAATACAGATAAGAAGCTCCTCTCAAAGAGTAGCTTCTTACTATTTTGCTTGAAAAAATGAGAGCAATTAATGAAATAAAGGCATAAATATATACGGCTTTGTTTTGCTTTCTCATAATTGTTAATACTGTGTTGAATAATCCTGATAGTACCAGAAAACCTCCACCTAAAAGGAGAATTAATAAATCTGTTTTATATTTATTTAAATCTGTACTGTAAAGCATTGAAAGAAGCGGTATACCTGCTATATAAGCAGCTGATTCACATAATAATGTTATAATAGCGATAATCACAATCTGTTTAATGATTATTGCTTTAAATCTATGCATATTTCTTTTGCTCCATTCTTTTGCGAGTGTATATATTACCGGATTGAAAATAAAGCCGTTAAGAAGTTCTATTATAAATACCGGCATCACAATAAAACCGTAACATGCCTGAAGCTCATCATTTAATATGCTGTCGATGGCATATTTTGGAGCATTGTTAATATAAAATGATAAAAAGACACTTAAAAAAAGAGGAAAGCAGATTTTTAATAATAAAATAACATTTTTTAAAATTGGCTTTTTTTCTATTTTATATTCCCTATATGCTATTGAAGTCAGATATATAAATATTATACTACTGGCTATAGTTGTAATTATCAGAGAAATTAATAAAGATTTTGATATAAATATAGATAATGAAAAGATGATTATCGAACAAAACATACGTATCGATAATGCTTTTCCGGCGATATCGAGTCTGTTCTCCTGTTGGAAGAGACCGTGGTATACATCTTCAAATGAATCAATTGCTTTGTAGACACACATAATTAATACAGTTAAACTTTTGGTGACTGAATAGTCGTTTAGATTTGAAATAATTAATATGTATATCAAAGATACCGACACCATTGCTAAAGTGGTATAAAGTCGAGATAATTTATATTCACTAAATGAAAATTGAGAGTCGTAATCTGAAACCTGAAAATTCCTCATGCCATACTTGCCGATGTTAAGCATTAAAATAGAATTTGCATATGCAATTGTAAAAATACCTGCATCATTAAGATTTGTTACACGAGTGATTACGGCTAACATAATAACAGATTGAAATGCATTTAAGGTACTTCCGATTAAATTCCAAATATAGCTTTCGCGTTCAATATTTTCTGATTTTGTTAAAAAACTTTTAAACATTTTTGCTCCTAATTTAATCGATATATTTCAAAGACTCTTTCGAAAAGAACATCTTCACCAACTAATTCAAGTTTGGTTGATATAGGCAGATTTTCATAATATTTTAAAATCTCATCTTTATTTGTATGAAAACCGAATGTTTCTGCTGACGTGTTGCCTTCTACCTCTATTCCGTTTACAGTATCTAAGCTTTCGGTATCGGAAAAACCCGAAGTATCAACTATTAGATAAAGCGGGTTTTGAATATCAGGATTATCGGTGTAGTTATCCTGTTTGTAACTTTGATATATGGTAGCATAAAATGAATTGGTATTGTATAATTCATTTGTTGCACAGGTTAGCATCCATATATCTTTAAAAACAATAATGCAGTTGGCATTTGTTTCAATTTTGTTGAAGGTAATTCCACTCTCATTATGTCTGAACGAAAAGAAGTCGCTTGAATATACATAAGTTAATGAAACAGATAATATGCTTATTATGGCAAATATTATATTATTGACTTTTCTTTTTGATGTGAATATCTTTACAAAATAGTAGATTAACAGCACAAAGACAATCGCATAGAGAGGATATATAAGGAAGATATATCTTCTTGAGTATATTCCCATTCTTGGTATGGAAGTATGGGCTGCATCTATAAAAATGAAAAAATTGATGCTAAACAGTAAAACAATCAAAACATAAGGAAATTTTCTTCTTGAAAGCCATAATGATTTAATTCTTTCTTTTGATTTATGGATGAAATTTTTAAACCAGCTTTCGTTTCGCATAATAAAAACAAAAGGTATAGCTATAAATGTAACTATGATTATTCCGACCAAAACATAATATTTTGTCATTGTATAAAGAGCTGAATTGTGCAATCCGGAGATATCCTTAGTTAGAAAAGACCAGTATATTTTAAACTGCCATCCGGTAGGATACTTCTTGGTTTCCAGGAAGTTTGAATTATCAAACATGTGCGAGACTGCTGATGGAAATAAAAGGATTGCCATACCTACCGAAGCGGCACATGAAAGACCGTATTTAAACAGCAATTTAATATTCTTGCTGAACAGATAGTATAATGAAAACATAAAAACTATGATAAAAGCAATCGAAAAGAAGAGATGGATTGTCAAAGAACCCATCAGGCATGATAAAAATGCCAATAAAATATATTTATTCTGCTTTCCCTGCTCCTTTGAGTTTTTATATGTCATATAAGAATAATACATAAACATCATTACAAAAGCTACGCCTAAGCCGTATATTCTTAAAAATGATGATATATTAATTATACCGATACCAAAACCGTATATAAATACCCCGGCCAATGCGGTAAACTGACTTTTGGTTTCTTCATACAGCAGTTTATACAAATAAATCTGAGTAATGATAAATGCTGCCATATTAATAATGAAACAAAACCACTTTGACCACTTATTTAAAAAGAATGAACAAATTAAATGAAGCAGCATGTTTTGAAGCGGAGGATTTAGATCGTGTGAAGTATTTTTATAGATACTGTAATAATCAAATATCTCACTTTTATCCACACTTATGTATTTCAGCAGGACTTTGGAATCGACCCATTTTAGATAATTGTCTGCAGTTTCGTTATCTGTTGTATAAACGTGCATGCGGTCTGAACTGTTAGCAAAGCCGTAATTCCATAATTCGTCGGAATGATATCCCTGTTTTCGTATTCCGAAGAAAACTGATATATAAATAACCTGAACTGATATAAGAATGAATAGTATAAGTTTTTTGCTTTGAAATTTGCTTTGTTTTTTTGACTCCATAAAAATAGCTCCCTGATTTGATTAAATCGTTTTAAATTGAATATATTATACTTTAATTTTTTGAATAATACAATAAAACATGTTAAATCAGATATATTTGAAATTAAATAGTAAATTTTTTCTTTGCATTTATAATCTTGTGTGGTATAATATCATTTAGCTAACTATACTAATATGAGAGGGGTCTTGTAATGCGTTTAAGTAGTGGTAGAAAAAAGATACGTATAGGTGACTTGCTTGTTGAAGCCGGAGCTATTACAGCGGAAGAGCTTGAAGAGGCGATTGCCTATCAGAAAGAAAATGGGGGCAAACTTGGTACTGTTCTTGTAAATCAGGGTTTCATAAGTCAGGAACTTCTTATTACAGTACTTACAACTCAGATGGGTATAGACTTCATAGAGCTTAAAGCATGTAAGCTGGATGATGATATACTCAAGCTGGTTCCGGAAAATCTTGTTAACAAATATAAAGCTATTCCAATCGGTTATGATGAAAATAATCCTAATATTTTAAAGGTCGCAATGGTTGATCCTATGGATCTTAACGCTATAGATGATATCGGTATAGCAACCAATACCCAGGTAGAACCTATGCTTGCCATGGAAGATGACATGAATGAAACCATAGGTAAGTACTTTGGTAATGCACAGGCTATGGAGGCTGCGGAGCAGTATCGTAAGGAACGTGAATCGGATTTGCTCTCAGAAGCCGAAGAAGAAGCGTTAAATGAGGATATCGAGAATTCACCTATCGTTCTTTTGGTTAAACAGATTATAGAGGGTGGAGTCAGACAGAGAGCATCTGATATACATATTGAACCGCTTGAATCAAGTGTTCGTGTCAGATACCGTATAGATGGTGCGTTAAAACAGGTTATGTCATATGATTATTCGCTTCTTTCAGCAATTAGTGCCCGTATCAAAATCATAGGTGGTATGGATATCGCAGAAAAGAGAAAACCTCAGGATGGTCGTATTACCATTATGGTAGACAGAAGGGAGTTTGATGTCCGTGTTTCCATTCTTCCGACTGTATATGGAGAAAAGACAGTTATGAGACTTACTTCCAAGGACGGTCTTACAAAACCTAAGAGCGCACTTGGATTTGGACCTCAGGAACTTAAGGTATTCGATGGTATACTGAGTAACCCGCATGGAATCATTCTTGTTACCGGACCTACAGGTTCCGGAAAATCAACTACACTTTATACATCTTTAAGTGAGCTTAATACTGAGGATGTTAATATAATAACAGTAGAAGACCCTGTCGAGGCAAATATAGACGGTATAAATCAGGTTCAGGTTAATGTTAAAGCGGAACTTACATTTGCAGCTGCACTTCGTTCTATCCTCCGTCAGGACCCGGATATTATAATGATAGGAGAGATCCGTGATGGTGAGACTGCACAGATTGCCGTACAGGCGGCTATCACGGGACACTTGGTTGTATCTACACTCCATACTAACTCTGCTGCATCTACGGTTACGCGTATCATAGATATGGGAATTGAACCTTATGTTGCCGGCGACGCGCTGGTTGGTGTTATTGCACAGAGACTTGTCAGAAGACTTTGCAATTCCTGCAAGCAGCCGAGACTTGCCGAAGATGATGAAAAGATTATTCTTGGTGTAGAACCTGACGATGATACTGTAGTTTATGAACCGGTTGGATGTCCTCTTTGCGGTGATACCGGATACTCCGGACGTATTGGTGTATACGAGATGATGCCTGTTTCAAAGGAACTTCAGGCGGTTATCGCCAGAGGTTCAACAGCTGATGTAATAGAAAAGCAGGCTCTTTCAGAGGGTATGCTTACACTTAAGATGGGTGCTGCTAAGCACGTGCTTTCAGGAATTACTTCATTAGCGGAGATGAAGAAGATTACTTATGAGACCGGTGATGAGTACTAAAATATTTAAATAAAAGGAGACTATATAATGTTAGATATGAAGGAACTGCTTGCATTTGCAGTAGAACAAAATGCATCCGACGTACACTTGGCTTGTGGCATACCACCGAAGCTTCGTATAAATGGTAAACTTACCGAAGTTGAGGTGCCGCCTCTTACACCTGCTGATGCAGCTGAGGCGATTGGATCCACAATGCATGAGAGACATAAGGCTATACTTAAAGAAAGAGGAGAGGTCGACTTCTCATTTGCAGCAGCAGAAACCGGACGTTTTCGTGTAAACGTTTTTATGGACAGAGGAAATATGGCGGCTGCATACAGAAAGGTTGATACTCAGATTCCAAGACCGGATATGCTTGGTATACCTGATTCGGTTGTACAATTATATAAGAAGAAAAGAGGACTTGTACTTGTAACGGGACCTACAGGTTCAGGTAAGTCAACAACACTTGCTTCTATTATTAATAAGGCGAATGAAAATCTTACCGATCACATCATTACACTTGAGGATCCTATAGAGTATGTACATAAACATAAAAAGTCGGTTGTAAATCAGCGTGAGATAGGAATGGATACGCTTAGTTATGCAAATGCCTTAAGAGCTGCTCTTCGTGAGGATCCTGATATAATCCTCGTAGGAGAGATGCGTGACCTTGAGACTATATCAACTGCCATAACCGCAGCTGAAACCGGTCACTTGGTTTTCTCGACACTTCATACAATCGGTGCTGCTTCGACTATCGACCGTATCGTCGATGTATTCCCACCTCATCAGCAGCAGCAGACAAGAATTCAGCTTTCTATGGTTCTTGAAGGCGTTATCTCTCAGTCGCTTATACCAACTGCTGATGGTAACGGACGAGTAGCTGCTTTCGAGGTTATGCTTGCTAATCCTGCTATCCGAAGCCTTATAAGAGAAGCAAAGACTCACCAGATACAGTCAACTATTCAGACAAGCAGACAGTCGGGCATGGTAACCATGGATGATTTCATAATGGAATTATACATAGGTGGCGTAATTACTAGAGATAATGCACTGATTTATGCACAGGATCAGGTTGCAATGAAGAAACAAATGTAGTTTTTTGTGCAATATTAACAAAAAAACAAAAAATTATTCAATATTATTGAAAAAGTAGACATAATATTATATACTACATTTAGATACATATTGTTAATAATTTATTCATAATTTATAACAAAGGGTCGGAGGAGTAAGAATGGCACAGTATATATGCAAGGTCATGGATCAAAACGGCAAGAGCAAAAGCCTGACCGTTGAAGCTGCTGGCGAAGATAAGGCCAGAGAGAAACTAAAGTCCGAAGGATATATGATACAGGACGTTAAGGAAAAAGGTGCTAAAGGCGCTAAGAAAGGAAAAAAAGTTAAGGATAAAGATTTAGCTGTATTTTGTAAGCAGTTTGTATCAGTTCTTAATGCCGGTGTTACTGTTATCACAGCTCTTGATATGATGGCAGAGCAGATGGACAATAAAACTCTTCAGCAAGGCTTAAGAGATGCTCAGGCTTATGTTCAAAAGGGTGGAACGCTTGCAGATGCATTTAAACTTAATCCGAAGATATTCCCACCTATACTTGTTAATATGACTGCAGCAGGTGAGATGTCAGGTAATCTTGAGACTGCGTTTGAAAGACTTACGACGCACTTCGAAAAGAACAATAAATTAAAGTCAAAGATAAAGGGTGCTATGACATATCCTATAATCATACTTATAGTAGTTTTGGCGGTAGTAGTAGTCCTTCTTTGTACGGTTATACCACAGTTTGCAGATATGTTTGCCGACATGGGCGCAGAACTTCCGGCAGCGACACAGATGTTGGTTAACTTGAGTCAATTTATGATACATAAGTGGTACATTGTTATATTGATAGTAGTTGCAATTATTGCTGCATTTAAGCTCTTTGGCAAGACAGAAGTTGGTTCAACAGTATATGCAAATATAGCTATTAAGGCTCCGCTTTTTGGTAATCTTACCATTAAGTCTGCAGCAGCAAGCTTTTCAAGAACACTTAGTACTCTTATGGCATCAGGTATACCTCTTCTTGATGCAATTGAGCAGGTTGCTAAGATGCAGAACAATAAGATCATAAGAGAAGGCCTTATGGATGCAAAAGTTCAGGTTGCTAAAGGTTTACCACTTTCCAAGCCGATAAGAGATATGGAACTTTTCCCACCTATGCTTCCGCAGATGATTAAGATAGGTGAAGAGACCGGTAATATTGAAGACATGATGGATAAAGTTGCAGATTATTATGAAATGGAAGTTGAAAATGCAACTGATGCTCTTACAGCTGCTATGGAGCCGATGGTTATCGTCCTTATGGCTGTTGTAGTTGGTGGTATAGTAATTGCGATTTACTCACCTATGCTTGGTATGTACGACGCAATTGATAATTATTAAAACGGATATTCATCGTCAGGCGAGGATGGCGATATGATATCATATATAATTTAAAAAAATTTAAAAAAGAAAAGGAGAATGATTTATGAAGAAGATGAACAACAAAGGTTTCTCATTGGTTGAGCTTATCATCGTTATAGCTATCATGGCTATACTTGCTGGTGCTATAGCTCCTGCACTTATCAGATACATTGATAAGTCAAGAAAGTCTAACGACGTTTCTAGTGGTAAGACTATTAAGACAGCAGTTGAGACTGCTATGGGTACTGAGGATGCTTACGAGCAGCTTACTGCAGCTGGTACTGGTTCAGTATTAACTATTAAGCCAGGTGAGACAAGTGCTTCAAACGGTGTTACACTTACTACTGGTGGTTCAGGCGTTACTGCAGATACTAGAGATGAGATCTTCCAGAACATTGGTGAGAAGACTCCAAAGATTAAGTATAAGAAGAACAACGCAACTAACTTCTATGTACTTGTATCTGGTAAGGGTACTATAAGTGTATGGATCGGTTCAGGCGCTCCTGGAATCTCACAGACAGGTACTAAGGGAACAAACTGCTGGCAGTTAGCTCCAGAGCTTGACAAAGAGTATCAGTAAGATTTAAATCATTATTCAGCTATAATTCCACCTGATTCGCCAGGTGGAATTTAGCTGTATAATAATACTTATATAAGCGAGGCTTACGTTGAAAGGATAAACTGAATATGAATATAGATATAGAAATTGGAGAAAAAATCCTTTTTTCTGTGGTTTTTGGACTATATGGCATAGTCATAGGAAGCTTTCTGAATGTTCTTATATTAAGAACACCAATAAAAGAAAGCATAACCTTCAAACGCTCGCATTGTATGAGTTGTGGTCATACACTTGCGTGGTATGACTTATTTCCATTATTTAGTTATTTGTTTTTGGGTGGAAAGTGCAGATATTGTAAAGCACATATTTCTTGTCAATATCCTATTGTTGAAGGAGCGAATGGTATTCTATATATAATTCTTTATCTGTACCATGGCTTAACGATAGAAACAATTCTTTATTGTTTGTGCACTTCAGCTTTATTGTCATTGAGCGTCATAGATGCTCGTACACGGGAGATACCCGTTGGATTTAATATTTTTATATTTATTTTAGGACTGATTAGGCTTTTAACAGACTTAAGTCATTGGAGCCAGTATGTAATCGGTTTTTTTGCGGTCAGCGGTTTTTTGTTTCTTCTTATCCTTATTACCAAAGGAAGAGGCATGGGCGGAGGAGATATGAAACTCATGGCAGCAACCGGCTTACTATTGGGCTGGAAGCTTAATATTTTAGCATTTTTGCTGGGATGTGTACTGGCATCAGTTATACATCTTACGATGATGGCTATTGAGAAAGCGGATAGATATATGTCCTTTGGACCGTATCTTTCGGCAGGAATTTATATAGCAATGATATGGGGTGAACAGCTTGTAAGCTGGTACCTGAGTATGTGGGCTTTTAAGTCCTTATAATTAAAATCACTGATTAGCGAGGGAGGCTATAACGAATGGCAAAAAACGGTAAGGTGTTATCAATTGATATCACAAATGAAAGTATTACAATTATTGAATTGACTGCTTCAGCTAAGAAGCAGACCTACATTCACAATGTTATCATCTTTGAAACTCCTGAAGATGCTTATGAAGATGGAGTTATCAAGGAACCAGACAAGATTGCTGCAGCAATAAGAGATCAGCTGGCGGCAAGAGGAATATCTAACAGAAATGCTATCTTTGTATTATCATCTACCAAGATAGTTAACAGAGAAGTAGTTATTCCATTTGTAAAAGAGAATAAAATCAGAGGAATCATAAACGCAAACTCATCAGAGTATTTCCCTGTAAATATAGAGGATTATGTGGTTTCTCATTCGGTACTTGAGACAGTTACAGACGCAGAAGGCAACAAGCAGTTAAGAGTTCTTGCTGTTGCAGCTCCTTCACAGATGGTTAAGTCTTATTATGATCTTGGAACAAGAGCAGGACTTAATGTAGTATCTCTTGACTACATTGGTAACGCAATGCTTCAGCTCATCAAGACTCAGACTACAGCAAGTACAACCACAATGGTAATCCAGTTAGGAAGTGAGTCAACAGTACTTAATATAGTACAGGGTGACAACCTCCTTCTTCAAAGAACAGTACCTCATGGTACAAACCCTGTTGTAAATGTAGTTATGGATGAAAAAGGTGTTGATGCTACAACAGCTATGACACTTCTTCAGAATGACAGACTTATAACAGTTGATTTTGACGACAATGAAACAACAGGTGCATTTAGATATTTGATTAACAATATTGGACGTGTAATGGACTTCTATGCATCAAAGAATCCTGATAAGCCTATTGAGGATGTATTCCTTACAGGTGATGGAGCACTTATAAGAGGTATAGATGGTCTCTTTAAAGTTCAGTTAAATGTAAATACAAGAATCATGGACAGCTTATATAATATTAAGTTTGATCCAAGCATAGATTTAAAGGTTTATAACCCGGTATATCTTGTTACTCCTATCGGTGCAGCTTTTGCTCCTATGGACTTTGTTCCACTTGATGCTTCAAAGGCAAAGGGAGATGGCTCAGGAAATGGTGCAGTGATAGCAAGTGCTGCTGTATTTGCTGTAGCAGTTATAGCAGCTGCAATTATGGCATTTATGTCAATTAAAGCTAAAAACGATGCACAATCCAAGAAAGAGCAGTTGGAACAGGATATTGCGCGTATAAGCGATATCGAACAGATTGTAAATGAAATGAATGCTGCACAGATGAGATATACAGATGTAGCTACAATGTACAATACTACATACAGCTTAAATGAAAATGCAAGAACATTTATAAGCCAGCTTGAAGCAAAGATTCCTACTAATGTTATAATTTCAAGCTTTACCAGCACTGCTGAAAACATTATAATTCCTGCAGTATCAACCAGCTGGGATGGTGTTGCAGACTTTATTATACAGCTCAAGTCAATTGATTGCATATCTGATGCATATGTATCAAGCGTTACGAAGACAGTTTCCGAAACTGGAGACGTTACTTTCAACTTTACTGCAACAGCAGTATATGTTGACACAAGAACAGCAGAAGATCTTGGTGTTATAGCAGATGATGCAGCAACACAGGAAGCTGAATAATAAAGGGGGTTGATGAATATGACAAAGAATAGCATTATAGCATTATTATTAATTCTTGCGGTAGCTGTTGTAGGTGGAGTATATATGTATGTATTTAAGCCTAATATGGATGATAAGTCTACTATTGACAGTGAGGTTGAAACATTACAGGCAAGATATGATGAACTTAAGGCACAGGAAGTGCATAGAGATGAATATATAGCATTAACTAAAGAATATAATGAGAAATTTGATGAAGCAATCGAGATTTTCCCTGCTACACTTGATCAGGAAATTTCAGTTATGTTTATGAAGGGCATTGAAAAAGATCAGGGAAATCTTCAGATGGATATAAGAACTGTAGGACTTGGTCCGGAAGAACTCTTCTATACTCTTGGTGGTTCACCAGCAGTAGCTGAAGGAGAAGCAACTGAAACTGAGGAAGTTGTTGTAAATACAAGTGGTTCATATGATTGCTACAGAGCTACTTTCCCGATTACATATGAAGGTTCATATGAAGGAATTAAGGATCTTATGGATTATATAATGGCTTACAAGTACAGAATGAATGTTACAGCTATTAATATTTCTTATGATTCTAACGAAGATATATATGCAGGTACTATAACTCTTAATGCTTATTGTGTTAAGGGCGGTGACAGACAGGCTGATACTGTAACAACAGACGTATCAAATGGTGTTAGCAATATCTTCTTAGGTGGAAGCGGTGCAGCTGCTCCAGCTTCAACAGGTTCAGCTTCAACTGTTAGTGCAAGTTCTAATGATGTTAAGATTCTTCTTAACAATGCAGCAAATGATGCTGGCGACGGAATTGTTATCTCAGCAGGAAGCTCAAGTCTTTCTTATGGAGAAAATGATGTAGCAACTGTTGATGTAAAGATTGAGGATAACGGCGGAAAGAAGGTTGCTACTATATCACTTGGTGGTGACGATATAACAGTAGATATAGCTGATGATGCAACAAGCTTCGGAATTTATGTTGGTTCATCAGAAAGAGTTGACTCAGGTGATAAGAATGGTATCAAGCTTAATGTTTCAAATGATACAGATATAGCTGTCGATGTAAAGGTTGACGGAGATGACAGCTCATCACCTAGATTTACAATGGGCAGCAAAGGTGGAACTGTAAGGGTTAATTAAGAGAGGATGAGGATTTATGGCAAGAAAAAACAATAAAGGTTTTTCTGTAGTTGAAATTGTCATAGCCATTACCATACTGTCGTTACTTTTGGTGCCGATAGTATCTCAGATTAGTCAGACGTTTAAAACCAGCCGTATGGCTAAACAGCAGCAGTACGTTATGGATGATGCGGTTTATCTTATGGAAGACTTTCAAAAGTCTTCCTTGGATGAACTTGAAACTAAGTATGGAACTCCTGCTGTAAAACCTGAAACTGTAGAGTGCAGGATCTATGATGCGGCAGGAACTGACACAGGAAAAACTGTTAAGTATCATGCTTATAGATATACTCTGAGTAATGCCAATATGGGACCTGAACAAAAGGAGTATACCAGAGTTGTTATCTTAGATGATTTGGATACGGCATTAAAAGGATGCGAGGCAGGTTTGGGATTAGGCTACAAGATGGCAGATTCTGATACGGCTCCGACTGGTTTTACTTTAAATGGTGAAGGTCATGCTGTTAAATTAAATGCAGCAGGTTATGTAGAAGCTGCAATATGTGAAACTACAGACTTAATTAAGAATCCTAATGATGTAAACCTTGGTAACATGCAGGACATGGATAGTTCAAAGGTGGCAATAGTTCCAGGTACTTCATCAAACTTTGACTCACAGGCTGAAAAAGCATTTTTCGCACTTGCTATGGAAGATTTGAGAGAAAGAGATCCGGAAGCATGGGCACAGGCTTTGGGACATACATCAAGCGATAGTGTTATAAACCAGTCATACAGCTTAAGTAATAATATTAAGCTTACAAAGGTTTATATAAATAAGGAGTCAGAAGCAGGTAAGGATTTTTATGTCGTAAGTGTTGATGTTTATTATTATAACAGCGTTATAGATGAAACATTATCATACAATGTATTCGCACAGAAGTTTTATATGGATGAGTGCCCAGCTACATATATTGAGTATCAGCCATATGCAGTTGAGTCCAGTAGAACAGATGTGATATATGCAGCCAATGAATATTTTATGATTGATAATTATATTCCTGAGGCTAAGATATATCTTTATAAGCCATATAGCGATCAGATGATGGCTACTTATGGTGTAGACACAGCAGATGATTCTACAGGAGAAACATTATATAAGTTCTATACACAGAGCAATAAGCGTACAGCTGTTAAAATTCATCTGTGTAATCTGAACAGTTATGAAGCAGAAAAGACAATAACTAATGATGATGGAACAACAAGTACAGTTAATGTATCATCATCAAATGTATACACAAATATAGATAAGTCAAATTTTGATACATCAGTTATCAGTGATACACTTTTTGCCGATGTAAAAACTGATAATATATCAAATCCGGACAGATCAGAATATAAGGGATTGAAATATCTGTCAGAGGATGAGAGATTCCAGAGCAGATTATATACTATTAATGTTACATTGACGCCGGTTGATGATGAGGCGGGAAGCAATGCGGTTACGTTTACAGGAGCAAAGGGGGAAAATTAGTTGAAGAAAATAAAAAATTTATTTAAGAAACTAAAAAATAATGGCTCCAGTACTATAATGGTCGTTGTTTCTATGGCATTTATAGGTATAATTGTCGGAGCACTCCTTACTGCGGCAGGTTATGCATACAGACTTAGAATGCAGGACGTCAATGCAAGAGACAACTTCTATTATGTTGAGCAGGCGATGAATGAAATATATTCGGGCGTTGGTTCTGAGACTCTTAAAAATATGCAGGATGCTTATGTTTATACCGTGGAAAATATGGTATATTACGATATTTCCACTCAGACTTATATGAAGAGAAGTGATGAAGATGCTGAAAAGATGTTCAAAGAAAAATTTATGGACAATGTCAGCGGAAATGATTTCTTCCAGAAGGCTAATATAGCTACGTCATTGAGCAAATATATTTCAGATCCTAATATTGTACTTGATCCTACAAGGATTGATGTTATAGTAACAAAAGATGAAAATGGCAAGGTTGAGCTTATAACTATCAAGAATGTTACTCTTACAAGAACAGTAAAGTATAATAAGACAGTTGGTGATTATAAGCAGACAATTTCAACAGACATTGAGATTGGCAATCCTGATTTTACAGTTTTGTTCAATTCAACAAGTGGAGGAAGTCCTAATATATTCAATTTCTCACTTGTAGCAGATATGGGTGTTGAGGTTGATTCTACCATGCCTGTGACTATAGCTGGTAATATTTATGCAGCAGCTGATTATTATAATAAAGATTATAATAAGAGTACTTATAAAACTTATAGTGGTGTTAATGAAACAACTCCAAAGGACGAAGATCAGAAATTTGAAAAAACATATACTGACGGAACCGGAGAGAGTGTAGATTTTAGTTATCAGCATGGAAGTGTTACTTCAAGAACTTATGATACTAAAAATACTTTAGATAATACATACTATAATATGCAGTCTACAATTATGAACACTACCAATATAGCTGATGTAACTAACAGACAGTACTTTGATGGTGTTAATAAGAGAAGTATGTATTCAGGATTCTTTGTTGATGGAACAAATGTTTCAATTCTTGCAGATATGGTTATTGTACCGGGATCTATATCAGTTATGGATAATGGATTCCTTACCATATACGGAAAGAATGGTATGGCAATTAATGAAGCAGAGGTTTGGGCAGATAACTTTATTCTTGGAGGATATAGTACAAAGGTTCCAACAACAGAAAAAGATGATGATGGAAATACTATATTCTTATATAATGGTTCAAAAGCAGATATCCGTGCAAATATGTACGTGAGAGATGATACTGAAATCAATTCTGTTGGTTCAACATTCAAGCTTCGTGGTAAGTACTACGGATATGGTGACAGTACTTCAAAGGATAGCAGAACTTTTGTACCTACTGTTGATTTGGAGAATTTCCAGAGAGAATTCCTTCAGTACAATAATAACAGCCTTGTTACCGATGCAAATGGTAAACCTGTTCTTTCAACTGAAAACAGAGGACATTATAACAGTAGTGCAATTATCGTAAATGGTGAGAAGTCTACATTGGACTTCAAAGATGTTACTTCAATTTATCTTGCAGGACGTTCATATATTGAACTTTCAAAAACTGTTGACGTTGCTGAAGATGATGATACTGTAAAAGATTCAGCAGGAAATGTATTGACAAATGTACAGACTATTGAGTTTAATCCTGCTAACAAAACTACAAATTCTAATGGAACTGTAGATACTGTATTTATAAGAGATTATAAGACAGGTGAAAGTTTATCATTAAAGTCAAATCAGGTTGCATATATACCAATCCAGTACACAGGTATTCCTACACCTGCTGTTGCATTGGATGGAAATGTTTCTTTAACTGATGATTGGGGTAAAAGAGCATATGATGCAGACTTACATCCTGCTTTAAGAGGAAGCGCATTATTTGAAGAGTACTTCCCGGCAGCAAGATTTGTAGATGCAAAAGATAAATATGCTATACCATGTATCATGCAGGAAGTATCAGGAAAGAAATATTACTATTATGATTTTGACAGAGCTTACAGATATATAGCAAGTGGTAGTGCTTCATATTATGGTGCGGCAAACAGAAATCCGGTTGCAGTAAGTACACTTGGTGCAGCTTATTGTGATAACTTTGTTGCTAAGTATCCATCAGCAGAAGCATATGCAGCAAGCTTTATAGAAGATTATGTAGCAGAGTTAAATGATCCTACAAGCGTAATAAAAGATTATCTTACTGATATAACTGATTATGATGGTTTTGATGCAGGTAATATCATATTACCAAAATCAGATTCAGTAATGTACTCAAGTGGTGCTATAACTACAAAAGAAGGTGCAGAATTTAATGTGGCAGTAAAAGATTCAGCAGATCTTTCCACACTCTTTTCTTCATCCAATTACAATGTTTCAGGATTAAATCCTTCTGCAACAGAGTATTCGGATGGACTTGAGAAAGAATATAATTATGTTAAGTGGAATCTTGGTCACTTTGATGATGCCTCATCTTTGGAGAAGAGATACATTGATGATCTTGTTACAGATTCAACAGGAAAGTTTAGTGAAGCTTCAATCACACCTATAAATAAATTCCTTAATTTTGATAAGATTAATTCTGTTAGAAAACTTAATCTTTCATCAGGATATTATGTTATTGCTTCTAATGCAAATGTAAATGTTGATGAAACCGGAGTTGTTAAGGGAATTATTTTAACAAAGGGTGATGTTACATTTGGTGAAAACGTTACAGGATTTGAAGGCTTGATAGTTTCAGGTGGTAAGATTTATATTTCGAACCGTATGCAGACTATCAATGCAAGTGCTGAGATTTGTAGAGCAGTACTTAGAGAGTGCCAGTTATCCGGTGATGATGACTGCCAGCAGTTCCTTAAGCTTTTCAAGGGATATGAGGGATCAGAAATCATAGAAAATATAGAAGATTCTGATGCAAAGACAATTGACACTATTGACTATTCAGACGTTGTTAGATTCAACAACTGGATGAAGAACGTAGAATAGAGGTGGTGTTGATGATAAAGATTAAAGAGAGAATTAAAAAAAGCTTAAAAGATAATAAAGGTTTTTCTTTAACAGAGCTTATAATTGTTATAGCAATAATACTTTTAATGACGGCGGCTTCTTTTGTAACACTTAGTATTGTGCATGGTGCAAGAGCTAAAGATGCAGCAAGTTCATTTGAAAATTCACTTGCCGAAGTTATAAGCCTATCTAAGAATAATGGTGTCGATCAAAATGACAATGGTGGAAGCGATGGCGAAGAGGATAAGTACACAATAGGCCTCAAGATTTATAAGATTGGTCAGAAGTATTATCTTCAAAAGTGCATTTGCAAAAAAAGTGCAACCGGAGTATATACTGATGCAGGATTCACATCTAGTGATGCATACATTAAATCTATAAATGAAAGTTCCGGAAAGGGAATATGTTTATCAGCATATGTTGATATAAAGTTTTACGATTTAGATGGTAATGATGCCAGTGCGGATTCTTACATCATAGCTTTTAACAAAAAAGGTGAATGTGTACTCGGATATGGTAAGTATGAATTTAAAAAGAGTAACACAGGTAACACGATAGTTACAGTTTCTGTTAATAAAAACGGAGGCTATATATCAAGTAAATATCAAGGTAGATAAGGAGTGATGAACGTTGACGAAAAAAATTAAAAGCAATAACGGTTTCACCCTTATAGAATTGGTTATTGCTCTAGCGATGCTTGCCTTTATCATGACGGCAGTAAGTGCACTTATGGGAAGTAGTGTACTGAGTTTTAGAAAGTCAAAGGCAAACATAAGTGTACAAAACTCTGCACAAGCAACATATGATAAGATGTCAGATGTTATTATGCAGGCAAAAAGGGTAGTAATTTATGGTTATGAAATCAGTTCAGATGTCGATTTTGAACACCTTAAGCCGGGAGATGATGCTTCAGGAACTTTAACACCTAAGTATTATGTATCTAATCAGGCAACTAAGAAAGAACTTACTGATTCCGGTATTAATGAAGCTAATATAACTGTTGTTAGTTCCGTAAGTAAAGATACAAAGATATATGTTAAGAAAATGATTATTGATATTTCTGTACCGATTGAGGAAATAACAGCTGTAGATAGCAGTTATACGGAAGCAACAACAGGCGTTGAGGTATTTGATGCATTACATACGGGTAAAAAGGTAAAGATTAATAAAATAGAAGACGGCGTGTATGATGCAAACGATACATTGAGAAATACATTTACATTTGATAAAAATTCTATGTATTATGAACGTCAATATGCTCTTCAAACCGGCAAGAACGATTTAATGGGTGCTAACCCTGAAAATAACCTGTATACAAATGTTTTCAATTATGCGACACTTGGATCAGATAGTGTTACAGGATGTATAGCAACGATTGATTCAAAGAATGGTGCCATAGGGTTAAATTTATATTTTTATGATAAAAATATGAGATTTTCCACAGATGGTATGGTGAAACTTAGAAACTCAGATGTTTTAGAGAATAATTAAGAAAGGGTGGTAAAAGCAAAATGAAAAAAAACATGAAACTCAAAGTAACTGCATTAGTTGCAATGCTTTTTATGGCTATTGCCGTAACCTTCTTATCATTCTCTCATGCGGATGAGGAATTGGAAGATGATAATATATTAAAAGCAGCTGATACAGCAGCTGATGTAGGTACTAAGACCAATATTGATTACATAATTGCTAATTCAAATACTACAGATCCTGATATTGATCCGTATTATAATATTATAGAGATATATTCGGATGCTACACCTTCAGGTCTTAAGGATTTTGTTGAAAATAAAGGTTTTGAAAATTATGTAATTAATGGTTATTCAACGCTTGGTGAAGCGATGAAGACTGGTATGGTAAAGTATACAGCTTATCAGACCAAATCAATTACAAATGCCAGTACAGACGAACTTATAGCGATATCAAATGCAGACCTTATATATGTAAATCAGGGAACTACTCCATTTAGTGCCACAAATGATATATGTGAGAGTTTGTATGATATACTTCATACCTATGCTGTAGGTGATTATAAGCCTGTTATTATTAACAGTGAGAGTAAATCCGGTAGCAACAGTGGTGGAAATACAACTACTCAGGAAACTATGGCTACTCTTGCTACAGATGCATTTTCAGCAGGTTCGTACTATTATACTTTTGCATGGGATACAAGTAAGCAAACTGTTACTCAGTTCCTTGCACATAAGGAAGGTTCCATGTACCTTGGTATAAATGGTAGAACACAGAACTCAAAGGGAAAGTGGACTACGCTTGTTAAGGATGAAGATACAAAACTAATGGCTAAGTTCCTTATTTTAAGTAGTTCAGGAACAAGCACAAGCAGTATGAAGAGTGATCTTTTCTCTACATCATTTACTACTGCTAATGAGTTTGATCCTACCGGTTATCATGCAAATGGAGCTGTAGATGAATATGCAGTACCGACAGAGATAAATTCAAAGCTTTATAGTATTTCAGGAACAGTTATTGAAAATGGTATTTATAATGGTAAGTATACTACTCCTGATGTTATTCAGTTAGATGAAGCTAAGATTTCAGATATCGATGATGGTACAATTGATCTTGGAAATTATGATTTTATATTAATTGATGAAACTGTTACAGGCAATATTTCGAATGATGTATATAATAAGTTTTCAGGTGCGATGTATGCAAGTATAAGTATAGTTTATCCTGCAAGTTTGAAGTCATCAACTTCAACAACTACAGGAACTACAGTTACAAACGTTCAGGCATACAACTATTTAGAGCTTTATTATATGGTTGCAACATCCGACAATATAGCAAGATATGACAATGTAATGGTTACAAGTAAGAAAGAGCTTGATACGATTATGGCAGGTGGAGAAACAGGCGCCGGAGCTATAGCAAGCCTTATCAATAAATCTACTTACAGAGGTATAGGTGGTAAGGGAAGCTCTTCAAATATGTATACAGTACTTGAGATTCAGCCTTGTTATCCTATAGATGAAGATTTGGCAACAAGACAGGGTGGAAAGTATTACACTATACCTGCTAACGTGCTCAATGATGTTGACAAAGATACTCTTTCAAGAGATGAAGATGGCAATATCAATGTAGAGTATTATGATTGGGAAATCAGCAAGAAAAAGATAGCTGATGCAGTAGGTATAGATGAGAGTAAGATTCAGATAGTTCATATGTCAACTGAAGAGCTTGCAGCAAGCAAGCAAACAATTCTTGGTACTTATGACCTTATATATGTTGGTGGTAACAAATCAGCACTTAAAGAACCTCAGAATTGGAGAAACCTTACAGGACTTATGAACTGGGGATATATGAGTACTTCAGGTGCAGCACTTGAAAATTATAAGTATTTCCCTATATATACAATGTACACACATAACGGTGATATGGTTGCTGTTTCCGTATCTTCACTTGGATATTCAGGTGGTGATGTTAAATCAGGAAACCCGGCAGCAGAAGTATACTTAAATGGTTCATATCAGTCATCATTCTCACTTTTAAATGGTAATGATATATCATATGACAGATTGGGTGAACTTAATGCTTATGTTGAAGCAGGTATGCCGGTCATCGTTGAAAAGAGTGTTACAGATGCATATAATTCGGTTATTAATAATCCGGATGGAAATGAATATCTTCAGAATTCAATCGATCCTGATAGTAATATGAGGAAGTTCCTTGATACATGTTATGCTAGGAAGACTACAGATGGAAGTACTTCTCCTGCTAAGGCTAGTGATCCAAAGAATACTGTATTATGGGGCATAACTAATAGTTCTGATGATGTTACATTTACTGATTATGATAAGGTTAACAGCCTTGTAAAAGGTTCTACATCAAGACCTAAGCTTGTAGTAACTTCCATGCCGGTAGAATATAACTACTATGATGCAAGTACAAGACTTAGTGAAGGAACTCTTAACTTCTCTTATGAGGTTGAAGGTTCAACAAATTATACAACAAAGCTTCTTGTTGATGATGATGGAGACTGTGTATTTGAAACTGAGATTTCAAGTGATCTTGGTGATATAACAATAACTCCAAATAGTGTTAAGTGTACACTGTCAGATAAGTTCTTTGGACCTATATATTGGAAGCTTGAAGTAACTGATAAAACTTCAGGTATGACAGCATATACAACCGGAATATCTTATATTAAGAATAAGACAGGTCAAAAACAGACCGTAAGAGTTCTTCAGATTATGCCGGGTGCAGCTGTAGAAGAGACTAACTGGGCAGGTACAAAACTTGTATCTTCTCATGGTGAGGGTGCACAGGGTTCAAATGCACTTTACTTCTGTCCTATATGTCAGCAGGCTTATCAGAGACTTGAGTATTATCCACTTGCCAACAGTACCGATCCGGTTGGTATAAGATATAGTGGAACAGGTGCTTATAATGAAAGTACAAATACTACTCCTAGTACAGGTCATACAACAAGTAATGATCCATATCTTGGACAGCATGAGCATATCTTTGGTCTTCCAAAGTATGACAGTAATATGACATTGGGAACATATACCGGTGTTGATGACTGGTCTACTAACCTTGCAGATGATGTTGGAGATCTTTATGATTTCGATCTTGATATCATGCTTAGAGGTGAGTTTGAAGAGTATTCAAGAAATATAGCAGCAGCTTATGATTTTTCAAGTATGAGTGCTGCCGATAAGACAGCTAAGATTAATGCATTTACAATTGATGCATCTGATCCTGATTATAATGAATGGTCAGCTCTTACAACTGATGATGCAAAGCTTAAGTTTATAACTAAGAGAGAGTATCAGCAGTTGGCAAACGGTGCATATCAGAATTATTTATTAGCAAAGGCTGATACTGAGACAGCTATCCCTGCACTTGAAACAGCACTTAATACTGCTATAGCAAGTAACTCAGGTGGATATGCTACAGATTTAAATATTGTTTTAAGGACAAGAAGATATTCAGATATCTTCTCAGCAGTTGGAAATGGAGGAAGCTTTAGATATACTTATCCATGGAATACTGATCAATTAAATGTTGCAAATGCATATTTTGACTACAGAGATCTGAAAGAGATTGAGGTTACATATCATAAGCAATATAAAGAATATAGCAGATATGCTTATCCTGATAACTGGTTGCTTGGATGTTATGATATGATAATCATCGGACCATCAGATGACTTTGCAGGCGATGATATGACAGATGCTACCGCACTTGCAGACCTTATTGATTATATGGCTAATGATGGAAGCTTACTTTTGTTCCATGATACATTGACAGCATCAAGAAATTCCGGTTCTCATGTACTTACCTCTACTCTTAGAGATTACTTCGGTATGAACAGAAACAGAGGACTTTCGCTTGGATCAAGTGCAGCAACCGGTATGTATTATCTGCCATATGCATCATCTAATCCAGACAGATACTTTATGACTAACCTTTCATATAAACCTACAACAGATACCGGAAGGTATGCTTCATGGGTTAATGATATGAAGGCAGGATTTAATGGATTTGGACCTGGCAGATACTTGACAGATGTTGTTTATACAGACTCATTTGCAACAACTGATTATGGTACAAACGGTGCAAGCGGTGGTTCACCTTATAAGTATGGACAGCAGTATTGGGAGCTTGCTACAACATATATGAAGAGTAGTAATGCTAACTTCGTTCCTGATTTAAAGGCAAAGAACCAGTATGGTACAGATAAGGCAAGTCAGAATAATAAGGGTATAGTAACACAATATCCGTTTACTCTTAGTGATGACCTTAATATATCACCTACACATGCTCAGCATTATGCTCTTGAGCTTGATGCTACCAAGATGACCGTATGGTATTCACTTGCAGGTGGTAACAATGGTGCAGCTAATGGAAAAGCAGCTTCAGCTTCATCCATGTATGCAGCATCAAGAAATGATGGTATGGATAACTACTTCATCTATTCATACGGAAATGTAAACTACTGTGGTGCCGGACATTCGAAGGTAACAGGTGTTTACAAGGATAATAATGATGAACGTAGACTTTACATCAATATAATTGTTAACTCAGTTAAGAATTCAGTTAACCAGCCTGGTATTACAGTTTACGATTATAAGACTGAGAAGAAGAAGAGTAAGGATGGAACAGACTACTTAATTGAAGTTAAGGATGTTGATTCATGGCCTGAATTCAGTTTCAGTGCAACAGTTGATACAAGTGAAGCAGGTAATAAGCTTGAAAGAGTAAGAATTTACTATGATTTAGATTATCTTACTGTAACAGGTAACAAGGATGCTTATGTAAATAATCAATATCATATATTGATTGCAGATATGACTAAGGATAAGGATGGTAATCCTCTTAAGTCAGGAACTATATATGATGTTGGTAAAGAATTATCAGCATTACAGCTTAAAGCAGAATACTTTGAACCGTACAATCAAGAATATACTTATATAGTAATTGAGGCTACAGATTCAAAGGGCAATATAGCTTACCAGCGTATTAAGATTAAGCTGTTACCATACTTGTTCGAAATGACTCAAAATAATATCAACATAGTTTTAGATATGATTGATAAAGCATAAAATTATAAAGATATCCTCTTTATGAGAAATCATAAAGGGGATATCTTTTTATTATGCGGGAAGCCGCAGAAAGGAATATGTCAGATGAAGCTGACCGGTGGCTCACGCGGCGTGTAGGGTACGAGTTCATCTTCCCTACTCGATTTTATCAACAGATATATTCATTATTTTATTGATTATATATTTTAAAAGGTTATAATAAATATATCAATTAATTAAAGAGGTTTATTAATATGGACAGAATTTATAATCTTATGAAAAAATTTAGGATGAATGCAATAATTCTTACGGATGGATATAATATTCATTATCTCTCCGGATACAGTGGTCATACCGGTATGGCGCTTATAACATTAAAACATAAGCGTATTTTGACAGATTCAAGATATACTGAGCAGGTTTCTCTAGAAGCACCGGATTTTGAATGTATCGATATAAAATCTGATGGATATGCAAAAAGTATAAATAGACTTCTTGTCGAAGAATTCTTTCCGGTGGCAAATTTTAATGAAGATATAAATTGTACACAGGATTCGGTGGAAAACTCGTGTAAAACATGTGCAAACACTGTGTGTAAGGGTAATACAATTCGTGTAGGTTTTGAAAATGAAGAAATATCTTATAAGCAGTTTAAGCAATTTTTAGATGAGCTTGATGATAAAATAGGATTAATGCCATTAGACGACAAAATTAATAAATTAAGACGGATTAAGTCTGAATCGGAAATTGAAAAGATTGCCATGGCAGAGCATATAGGAGATATGGCTTTTGATTATGTTAAAGAAAAGATCATTCCGGGGATGACTGAAGTTGAAGTGGCCCTTTTATTGGAAAACTATATGAGAAGTCATGGTGCATCGGGATTAAGTTTTGATACTATAGCTGCATCGGGAAGTAATTCATCTTTGCCGCATGCCGTGCCTACCGATAAAGTAATTGAAGAAGGTGATTTTCTTACTATGGACTTTGGTTGTATATATAAAGGATATTGCTCTGATATGACCAGAACTGTTTTTATAGGAAAAGAACCAACTGAAAAACAAAAACATGTATATGAAACGGTTCTTAAGGCCCAGATTGAAGCTTTGAAGCTTGTTAAACCGGGAGCTGTTTGTTCAGAAATTGATAAATATGCAAGAAATATAATAGCTGATGCCGGCTACGGCGATTATTTCGGACATGGATTAGGTCATAGTGTCGGACTCTTTATCCATGAAGAACCAAGGCTCTCACCAAAATGTCAAGATATACTTGAACCCGGTATAACTGTTACTGTTGAACCGGGAATCTATATCCCAGGTGAATTCGGTGTAAGAATAGAAGATCTTGTGGTTGTAACCGAAGATGGTTATAGAAATTTTGCTTCTTCACCGAAAGAATTAATATGTATATAAGTACTGATACCCTGTCATATCTAATATGTATTTCAGTCTGTATGATAAAAATGCGCACGCATGACGTTAAGTAACACATGTCATGCGTGCGCATTTTTTCATACAGGATAATCACCATCTCCAAATTATACTTTGAAATATTATGCTCTTGATGAATATTCACCTGTTCTGGTGTCGATTCTTATCATATCACCCTGATTTATGAAGAGTGGTACATTAAGAGTTGCACCGGTCTCAACTGTACATGGCTTTGTAGCACCGGTAGCAGTATCACCTTTAACGCCCGGCTCACACTCAGTAACAAGTAAGTCTACTGAAATAGGTGGCTCAACTGCAAATACTGAACCGTTATGTGAAGCTATCTTACAAGTTTCATTTTCCTTTACAAACTTAAGTGCATCGCCTATAACATCAGCATTTATAGCTATCTGATCATACGTCTCACTATCCATGAAATAGTATAAATCGCCGTCCTGATATAAGTACTGCATATCCTTTCTGTCGATATGAGCATTTTCAAATTTTTCGGTTGGGCGGAAGGTCTTTTCTACAACACCACCACTTTTTATATTTTTAAGCTTTGTTCTTACGAATGCTGCACCTTTACCTGGTTTTACATGCTGAAATTCGATTATCTGGTAGATATTACCTTCTAACTCAATTGTTATACCGTTCTTAAAATCTCCTGCTGATACCATAATTTTCCTCCTTAAAATCGCATATAAATTATTCTAATATAAATACAGCTTTTTTTCAACTGTTTTTTATAATGTAATATTTTTTTGTTTATTACATATATTTAATTTAAAGGAGGTACGTAAAGAAAATGAAAAATGAAATTTTAAAACTTTTATCACCATCAATCAAGTGCCTGATTAAGGATATTAATATAGATTTTTCCAAGCTTACGGAAATAAGGCTTAGAATAAATGAACCGATTATTTTTGTTTTCAATGATGGTGAGTATTTCTTATGTGAAAAGAGAAACTTTACTGTTAATCGAAAGCTGGCATATAGAGTAAATGCTGAGGATATAAGGTTTGCTTTGGATATGATTTCAAATTATTCACTTTATGCTTATGAGGATGAGCTTAGACAAGGATTTATAACTATTTGTGGAGGTCACAGGGTTGGTCTGATGGGACAGGCAGTTATGGACAATAAAAGTATAAAGAGCGTTAAGCATATTTCTTTTATCAATATAAGAATAGCGCATCAGATAAAGGGCTGTGCAAATGAAGTTTTACCATATATTTATAATGACGAAAGAGTTCTTCATACATTGATTATTTCTCCGCCGGGCGGAGGAAAGACTACATTGCTTCGGGATATGGTCAGATGCATTTCAGATGGAAACGGAATATGTAAGGGAATGAATGTAGGTGTAGTTGATGAGCGTTCTGAGATAGCAGCATGCTATATGGGTGTACCTCAAAATGATGTTGGTATTAGAACTGATATACTTGATGCCTGTCCTAAAGCTGAAGGGATGCTTATGATGCTTCGCTCCATGAATCCAAAGGTTATTGCTGTAGATGAGATAGGAGGAAGGGAAGATATTGATGTCATCTCTTATGTTATTAACAGTGGTTGCAGCATACTTGCAACGGTTCATGGATATTCTATAGATGATATAAGAACTAAGCCGGTCTTAAGAAAACTGGTGGATGAAAAGGCTTTTGAAAGATATATTGTTTTGGATGGCAGGCACCGGGGACAAAAAGTTAGTAAATCTGATGAGAGATATATTATAGGGCGAGTAAGTAATATATTTGACGAAAGGGGTAATGAACTATTTCTAAAGTCGTATTTGCATGCAAATTAGCAGGTGTTTGCATGGTTATAGGAGGTTCTCTTTTTTTCGGTATTAATTATGCTTTAAAAATGTATAAAAGAAGGGAAAACCTAAAATCTTTAGAGAGAATACTGATTTATCTTGAAAGCGAAATACGGTATAGTCATTCGATTATCAGTGAAGCATTTTTAAATGCCGCAAAAAAATCAGACGAGCCCTTCAAAACATGGCTTTTTTATCTTGGGAAGAGATTAAATGACACTGCGTTTGATGATATAAAAAAAGATAATGATTTTAAATTCTTAAATAGTGTAAGCGATAGTTACAGACAGGTTGAAAACAATTTTTTTGATATATGGAAGGATTCCCTTATTTTTCTTTCTTTTTCTACCTGTCTTTTAGATGAGGATTTGGAAGAACTTGCCAATATAGGACAAACACTTGGGTATCTTGACATAGAGGCACATAAAATGGGGCTCAGACTGGAGATAGATAATTTTCATAAAAAGATAATTGATTATAATTCTGATTTAAAAGAAAAAATGAAGGTTTCTGTTATATCAGGTGCGGTTATTGGAATTTTGGTTGTAATAGTGTTGGTGTAAGGGGATTAAAAATGACAATTTCACTTATATTTAAAATAGCAGCAGTGGGTATAGTGGTAGCGTTATTAAATCAGGTTTTAAAGCATTCAGGTCGGGATGACCAGGCATATCTGGTCAGTCTGACCGGACTTATCATAGTGTTGTCATGGATTGTTCCCTACATATATCAGCTTTTTAGTGATATTAACAGTTTGTTTAATTTTTGAATTTATTGGATAACAGTAAGACTTTTAAATTATATAAATTTAGACTGTTTTGATTAAAAATTTAGATAAATTGTGAAAAGAGGCGCAAATACTATGAGCACCGGTGGGTTGATGGCGTTAATTATTATAGCTGTAATGCTTGCTGTAAGTTTAAAAAATAAAAATCCTGAGATAAGCAGTATCATTAGTTTGGGACTTTGTCTTTGTATTATTGCCATATGTGTTGAAAGAATGAAAATAATTGTTTTCAGGATTAAAAATATAGCAATAAATGTAGATATTGATAAGAGCTATATATTGATTTTAATTAAGCTTATAGGAATTGCTTACATATGTGAATTTGCAGCCGGTATAAGTAAGGATGCAGGATATGGAGCAGTTGCATCACAGATTGAGCTTATGGGTAAGCTTACCATGCTTATGGTTTCGCTTCCGGTTTTATCGCAGGTTATTGATATCATTATCAGTTTGATGAGGTGAGCAATTGAAACTAAGACTTTATGGATTGGCGATATTATTTATAACAGGTCTTAATTTGATTAATGATAACGTGGATTATAAAAGTCATGATTATATGATTTATGAATCAACGACAATAACCAAAGAAGAGGAAAATTATGATGATACAGACTACTATGATCAGGATGTTTATGACAGTGTATATGATAAGCTTGAATTAGAAAGCATAGACAGAGAACTAAAAAAAAGCGGAATCAATATGTCGCTTAGTGTAAAGGATATGATTAAAGATATATCAAAGGATAATACAAAAGGTATAACTGTCAGATTTAAAACTATTATAAAAGATACTTTAACCGGTCAGGTAGCTGATAATAAAAGCTTAATGATTATGCTGATAACAGTTGTTTTAATCGGTTCATTGTTTGTTAATTTGTCCGGTTCCATGGGAAATGGGTTTATAAGTGAAAATGGTTTCTATATCACATATCTTATAATTACTGCAATTTTACTTACTTCATTTATGATAACTTTGGATATGGTTAGTGATTCGATTGTACTTTTAATTAATTTGATAAAAATAGTTATTCCTTTTTTTGCTATTGCGATTAATTTTGTGGGACATGCATCATCGGCAGCTTCTATGTATGAAATTATTATGATAGGTATATGGCTTGTAGAATCAGTTATCTTAAATATTATTCTTCCCATGATAAGATTTTTTGTTATAGTAACGCTTATTAATAATATTAATAAAGAGGATTATTTTTCCAGACTTACTAAACTAATTAATAGTATTATAAACTGGATTTTAAAGTCAGTTGTATTTTTTATAGCAGGACTTAATATTATAAAAAGTTTGATTGAGCCACATATTGATATGCTTGGAAAAAATGCTGTAAGTAAGGTGGTTTCAGCACTACCGTCCGGAACCATGATTTCCGTTCTTACCGGAACTTTTTTAGGTGCGGGAGTTGTAATAAAAAACAGTATAGGTATAGCAGGAATAATTTTGATGGGGCTTATAGTTTGTGTGCCGGTTTTGAAAACTGTATTTGTTATGCTTATTATAAGGGTAACATCAGTTATACTTCAACCTGTTGGAGAAAAACGTTATATTGAAGGACTTGAAGGTTTGGCACAGGGTATAAAGCTTTTACTTCTTTGCCTTTTTTCGTCTGTTACCTTATTTGTACTTACGATTGCAATAATGGCATATTCAACCAATTCGGGAGGAGGATTATATTGATTAGTGCTTGGATGAGAGGTTTGGTTATCTATCTCATTTTATCAGGAATTGTAATGAAACTTGTCCCGGGTAAAAGCTATGAGAGATATATTTCTCTCTATATGGGGCTTATTCTTGTTGCGATTTTGTTTAAACCTGTTTTCATGCTTTTTAATTTCGATGATTCTTATGCAAATACTCTAATGAAGAGTTTTGACAGCTATCTTTCATTTGAGCCGGATGGCTTTAATGCAGTTAGCAGCCATGATACATATTATGAGCTTGGAATAGGAGAGGCAATAAAGGAAAAATGCAGGGAAGAAGGGATAGAAATTTATGATATTTCTGTTGTGACTGATGATAAGAATAATGTTCTTAGTATAACTGTTTATACAGGACAAATAACAGATGAAAATTATTTAAAAAGTTTAATTAATGATGTCTATAAATCTGATTTTGAGAGTATACATATAGTAAGACGGTGAAATGATGGAGCTTAATTCTTTATTTAATATTTTCAAGGGTAAATCAAACAAATTAATTACATTTATTTTAATTGGTGTGCTTTTGCTTATTATAGTTATGCCTGTAAAAAACAAAAGCATCTATCCGGGTACCTCTGATACGGAGGTCAAGGGAAGCAGTTATGATGTTTCTACAGATTATCAAAAAGATGCTTCTGATACTTACGGAAGTATGGCTGCTTATTATGAGGATAAGCTTAAAGGGATTTTGGAAAAATCTTATGGTGAGGGTACTATGAGTGTTATGGTTACCATGAAAGGTCATGATGATTCAGGAGATTTTTATGGTAATTCCTCATATGAGGATGAATATCAGGTAGATGGTGTTTTGATAGTTGCAGATGTAAGGAGCGATGAGGCGGCGGATATAGCATTTGCAGTATGCGCACTTTTTAATCTGCCTGCGCATAAGGTAGCTGTATTGATTAAAAAGTAGGATGTATCAATAAGAAATTAATCAGGAGGTAGGTTTTATTATGAAAAAGGCTTTTAAGAAAAATCAGGTGGTTATAGCAGCTTTGACGGTGTTGCTTGGTGTAGCCGGTTACATAAATTTTTCCGGTAATGATGTCAATCTTGGAAAAAAGAGTAAGGATAACGGTAAGGAAGCTACGGAGGAGGTTTTTGCGGAAAACGGGCAGGAGGATATCGTGGTTGATGTGGCAGAGGGAGAGCTTACACTTTATGATGTAGAGGGTGAGGAAAATATCGAGCTTAATTCGGACGAAGAGGATATAGGAGAGGCAGTTTTTACTTCTGCGGATGTGTCCGGAAGCCTTGTAAATATCAAGCTTAACAGAGAACAGGCACGTTCAAAGAGTAAGGAATATTATCTTGAGATAATCAACAGCGACAGTATGGAGGAAGCAGTGGTTCAGGAAGCAACATCGGCATATGTCAAGCTTACAGAGGATATGGAAAAGGAAGCGGATGCAGAAACCTTACTTATGGCTAAGGGCTTTGACAACGCAATTGTGTCAATAAGTGATAACTCTGTAGACGTGGTTGTAAGCAATACTGAACTTACAGACATTGAAAGAGCACAGATAGAGGATATTGTTGTCAGAAAAACAGGCTGCAGTGTCGATCAGATTGTTATAACATCCATGGCAAAGTAGAATAATAAAACTGATAATTCTATATGTGATTTTGTTGCAATATCATAAAATATTGGGTATAATTAGATAAATATTTTTTGATAGGAGGCAATTGTCGTGGAGGAAAAAAAGATTGAAAATATCGGAAAGATTAATATAGCAGATGATGTTGTTGCATCTATAGCAGGTATTGCTGCAATCGAGGTTGACGGTGTTGCAAGACTCACAGGAGGAATCTCTAAGGAGGTTGTAAGTAAGCTTGGTAAAAAGAAACTTGCAAAGGGTGTAGAGGTTTCTATAGTTGACGGAAATGTTGAAGCAGATGTATCTGTAGAGCTTGAATATGGCAACAATATAGCTAAGATTTCTAAAGAGGTTCAGGCAAGAGTTAAGCAGTCTATTGAAAATATGACCGGCCTTAATGTTACCGTTGTAAACGTTGTAGTTTCAGGGATAAAGCTTGACTAGTTTACATAGGGGAAAGCAGGTTTAATTATGACTAGAAGAAGTCTCAGAGAAAACATATTTAAAATCTTGTTTAAGATTGAATTTAATGATATTCATGAGATGCAGGAGCAGATTGATTTTTCCCTTGAGGGGATAGATGATCTATCCGAGGAAGATGAAGCATATATCACCGATAAGACTAAGAAAATCATATCTCTTATCGGTGAAATTGATGCTGTAATAAGTGATATTTCGGTAGGTTGGAGTATTGAGCGAATCGGTAAGGCTGAACTTGCCATACTTCGTCTGGCTGTTTATGAGATAAAGTATGATGAAGATATACCTCTAAATGTAGCAGTTAGTGAGGCGGTAGAGCTTTCCAAGATTTACTGTGGAGAAGAAGCGGGAAGCTTTGTCAACGGTGTTTTGACCAAGCTAAATGATTAAACAATATGAAGATATACAGTGTAGGACAAATAAATAATTATATAAAAAATATTATAACCCAGGATTATGTACTGAAAAAGCTCACAATTAAAGGTGAGGTTTCTAATTGTAAGTATCATAGCCTGGGACACATTTATTTTTCGTTAAAGGATGAGACCGGTACCATACCTGCAGTTATGTTTAAAGGCAATATAGAAAAAGGTCTTTCATTTAAAATGCAGGATGGACAAAAGGTTTTGGTAACGGGAAGTGTAGGTGTCTACGAAAAAGAAGGAAAGTACCAGCTATATGCATCCTATATAAAGCTTGAGGGTGTAGGGGATTTGCATGCCGAGTTTGAACGTCTAAAAAATAAACTCAATGAAGAAGGGCTTTTTGATCCGGATTTAAAAAAACCTATCCCTAAATTTCCTAAAAAAGTAGGTATAGTAACAGCTAAAACAGGAGCTGCCATACAGGATATTTTAAATATAGCCCGTAGAAGAAATCCTTATGTAGAGCTTTTCTTATATTCGGCTAAGGTTCAGGGCGAAGGTGCTGCCGACACTATAGTACAGGGTATAAAGAAGCTTGATACAATGGGCATGGATACAATAATTGTAGGTCGTGGCGGTGGTTCGATAGAGGATCTTTGGGCATTTAATGAGGAAAAGGTTGTAAGGGCTATATATGAGGCTAAAACTCCTATTATATCCGGAGTAGGTCATGAGATTGATATTACGCTTTCGGATTATGCTGCTGACCTAAGGGCACCGACTCCGTCTGCGGCATGTGAACTTGCATTGCCGGATGTTATGACTACCGTTAATCAGATAAAAAGTTATAAAGGCTCTCTTGACAACCTTATGAGGTCTAAGCTTTCCATGTATAAGCTTAAGCTTGAAAAACAACAGGAGATGCTTTTAAGGCTTAATCCCAAGACTAAACTTGATAATCAGAATCAGTATCTTTCGGAGCTTTACGACAGACTTAAAAAAGCGATGGAGGATAAATTTAACAGGTATAAACACAGATATGAGCTGTTAAGTGTAAGGCTCAATGGTCTTTCGCCTACGGCAAAGCTTGTCGGCGGTTTCGGATATATAGAAAAAAACGGAAAGCCGGTTTCTGATGTCAGTATAATAAAAGAAAATGATGAAATTGATATAACTATTAACAATGGTCGGATAAGTACAGTTGTAAAAAAGGTTGAGGGTGATAATAATGAGTAATGTAAAGGATAAAAATGACAATGGTAAGGACAAGCTTGCTATAGAGGAAGCTTTTGAGAGACTTGAAAAGATTAACAGGCTTTTGGAAAATCCCGATACAAGCCTTAAGGATTCTCTTTTGCTTTACAGTGAGGGAGTTAAGCTTGTAAATGCATGCAAGGAAAATCTTGAGGGAGTTGAAAAGGAGATACAGATAATAAATGGGGATTGATGTATCGGATATTGAAAAGATAATTTATAAGTATATCCCTACTGCAAAGGGATATCAGCAGGATGTGCTTTCGGCTATGGATTATGCTTTTTCAGCAGGCGGAAAGAGGATTCGTCCCATGATGATGAAGCTTTGTTTTGATATGCTTTCTGAACCTTTAGATACATATGATGAAAGTATTATAGGTCCTTTTATGGCTGCTATAGAGATGATTCATACATCCTCACTTATACATGATGATTTGCCTGCACTTGATAATGATGAATTAAGAAGGGGAAAGCCTACAGTACATGTTAAGTATGGTGAAGATGTTGCTATACTTGCAGGTGATGGGCTTCTTAATTATGCATATGAAACGGCAGCAAAGGCATTTGCAATTAACCCCGGGGATTATGGGATTGAAAAGGCATTTGCAATTCTTGCGTCTAAAGCAGGTGTGTACGGTATGCTTGGCGGACAGTCTCTGGATGTTGTTATGACAGGAAAAAAGCTTTCTGATGATGAGCTGGAGTTTATTTATCTCAATAAAACCTCGGCACTTATTGAAAGCTCTATGATGGTAGGAGCCGCACTTGCAGGTGCAGATGATACGGTGGTATCAAAGATTGAAGATGCTGCCCGTGCGGTGGGTATGGCTTTTCAGGTTCAGGATGATATACTTGACATAAAGGGTGATGAGGCAGTAATCGGAAAGCCGGTTCACAGTGACGAAAAAAATGATAAATATACTTATGCAACTATTCATGGGATAGAGGAATCAAAGAAGTATGTAAAGGAAATGTCAGATAAGGCAAATGCTATTATAAGAGGAATAGCGGTAAAAAATGATTCTGCAAGGGATGAGCTTTGCGGTCTTATCAATGCACTTATTGACAGGGATAGATAAAATGGCGCTTTTAGATAGTATTAATAAGGCAAATGATATAAAAAAAATTGATAAAGAGGATTATAACCTCCTCGCTTCTGAAATCAGGGAATTTTTGATTGATAAGGTCAGTGAGAAGGGTGGTCATCTTGCTTCTAATCTGGGTGCGGTGGAGCTTACCATGGCACTACATCTTTGTATGGATTTTCCTTCGGACAAGCTTATATTTGATGTGGGACATCAGGCTTATACCCACAAGCTTCTGACAGGAAGAAAAGAGGAGTTTGATCACTTAAGAGAATATGGTGGAATAAGCGGTTTTCCCAAGGCCTGTGAGAGTGAAGCGGATGCATTTGATACCGGACACAGCTCAACCAGTATCTCTGCGGCGCTAGGATATGCAGTTGCAAGAGATTTAAAGAAGGAAAATTATAAGGTTGCTGCGATAATCGGTGACGGCTCTATGACAGGTGGTATGGCATTTGAGGCGATTAACAGTCTGTCACAGATAAAAACCGGTTGCGTGATTATTTTAAATGACAATGAAATGTCTATAGATAAAAATGTCGGCGGAATGTCCAGGTACTTAAACAGTATAAGACTTGGCGATGCATATAACGGATTTAAATCAGGGGTTGAGCAGAGCCTGCTTGCAACCAGAACAGGTACCAAGGTGGCAAGGATCCTTAAGCGTTCCAAGGACAATATAAAACAGTTCTTTGTATCCGGTTCAGTTTTTGATGAGCTCGGTGTCACATATGTAGGTCCTGTTGACGGACATGATATAGAAAATATGGTTTCCGTGTTTAAGCAGGCTTTTAAGCTCAATAAACCGATAATAATACATGTTAAAACCAAAAAGGGAAAGGGCTACAGGTTTGCGGAAAGACATCCGGATTATTTTCATGGTATATCTGCGTTTGATAAGGAAACCGGACATTTGATAGAAAAGAAAAACCATAAAACTTATACGGATATATTTAAACATAAGCTGGTTTCACTCGGTGATGCACATGAGGATGTGGTAGCGGTTACAGCTGCTATGTCTATCGGAACCGGTGTATTTAAATTCGCTGAAAAGTATCCTGACAGATGCTGTGATGTGGGCATAGCAGAACAGCA
>JAFUGL010000025.1 GCA_017469405.1 Lachnospiraceae bacterium
GGTTAGTGAGCCTGCGTCGATAACGGAGCGAGAGCGTGTCCTTCGAAGACCTGATATATGATGAGCACCCTTAAGGAAACCTACTCCGGCAGTTACACCCTCTATATCCTGCCGACCCCTACCCGTATAAACCGGAATTTAATTTTATTAGGCAATGGTACTTTTTTGTTGACTTAATTGGTTAGTTATGGCAAACTATCTTTGGTGTTTATATATGAATTTTTGGAGGGAAACCTATATGTATATTGAAATTAAGGATGCTGTAAAGAAGTATGGTGAGGGAGAAAATGAGATCTATGCAATGGATGGAGTTAATCTTGACATTTCGGAGCATGAAATATGTGTGATTTTGGGACCGTCCGGTTCGGGAAAATCAACACTTTTAAATATGCTTGGAGGAATTGATACGCTTACCTCGGGAAGTATAGTTGTAAATGGAAGAGAAATTTCCGGTATGAGTAAAAAGGAGCTTACTGCATATAGAAGAAGTGATATTGGTTTCATATTTCAATCATATAATCTGATACAAGATCTAACGGTTAAAGAAAATATTCAGACTGTTGCAGATATTTCTAAGGATCCTCTTGATATAGATGAGCTTTTGGAATCACTTTCACTTACAAAATATAAGGATCATTTTCCGGCAGAGCTTTCGGGCGGTCAACAGCAGAGAACTGCCATAGCCAGAGCACTTGTGAAAAATCCGGCGATTTTGTTATGTGATGAGCCAACAGGTGCACTAGATTCTAAGTCTTCGCGTGATGTACTTCGCATGCTTGATAAGGTTAATAATATTTATAAGACTACCGTTATTATCATTACTCATAATGAGGGTATTTCAAAGATGGCTGACAGGGTTATAAGGATTCATGATGGTAAGATAGTAAAAAATATAATGAATGAATTAAGAACGAAAGTAGAGGATTTAGAGATTTAGCACATTTGCGAAAACCGTTTCAGAGAAACAAAGGTATTATAAGGAGTATTGTATGACACTTAATAAAAGATATATAAGAAATATTAAAAGCAATATTTCATTTTATATAAGTATAATAATTATAACTGCGTTGGTAGTTTATATGTATGTTGCAATCTCTGCAGCTTACAGTAAGGAAAAGGCATACCTTGATGACAATGTTGCGGCTACTAACAGGGAAGAGGGGCAGTTTACCTTATATAGGGATATGACAGAAGAGGAGCTTAGTGCATTTGAAAAAAGGTGGAATGTAAGTATAGAAAAACAGTATTATGTTGACGTGGATTTTGGTGATAATGCGCAGATAAGAGTGCTTAGTCCAAATAAAAAGGTCAATAGATATGTTATAAGCAAGGGCAGCGATATAAAGTCGGATGATGAGCTTTTGGTAAGTGAGCTTTTTGCAAGGGAAAATGATATCAAAATAGGTGATGAGATTACAATTTCATTAAAGGATATAAAAAAGACTTATACAGTTTGCGGTTATGCAATAAGATTTGATTATCTTTTCTGCCTTAAAAATGTAAATGATATATTTAGTATTTCTTCGGAATTTGGTGTAGGTATAATGAGCAATAATGCATATAAAAATTTTACCGAAGAGGCAGCTCTTTTTATGGGAAATTCTTATTATTCCATTGTTTACAATGATGATAATGAACGAGATGTACGAAAGTCACTTTATGAAAATTATGCGACATCTTCTTATACATCATCTGATATAAATAACCGTATACAGACACCAAATGACCAGTTAAATGAGCTTGGTTCCATGATCGGAGTTATACTGCCTGTTTCAATTTTTCTGGTAGTTATGCTTATGGCAGTTATACTTGGCAGGAAGGTAAAAAATGAAAGAAAGATGATAGGTATACTAAATGCGCTTGGCATGACTAAATTGGAACTTGCAAGACATTATAGTATATTTGGAATGATTCCGGGACTTGTCGGCAGCATTATTGGAACAGTTCTTGGTAATGCGACTACAAAAAATGTGATGGATTTAATGATTGAAAATAAGTTAGAACCATTTAACATATCATTTAGCTCCAGCATAAGTAGTAATCTTATCGCTATTGGTTTGCCAACTCTTTGTTATACGGTAGCTGTATTTATAACAGCAATAATCACTATAAAAGGAAATGCAATTGAGCTTATAAAGGGTAGCGGTAAATCCGCAATACATAAGAGCTTCAGATTTCCAAAGAGTAAAATGTCCTTTAGAACCAAGTATAAAATACGTGCAGTGCTTGGTAATCCGGGAAGGACGCTCACTTTATTGGGCGGATTAGCGATAGGCGGAATTGTACTTACATTTATGCTTGCCTGTGTGGATTCTCTTGAATACTATGTCGATGAAAGTGTGGATTCCATAGGAAGTTTTGAATATGAATATTATCTCAATACAATGATGCTGGAGCCGGATGGAGAAGATATTCTTTCTGAAAATACCGCCGGTTTTCTGGCAGCATCTATGGCGGCTGCAGATAAAAATGATATCGTTACGCTTATGGGAATTGATGATACCACATATCTAAATATTAAAACAAAAAATGGAAAAGAACTTATAACAGAAGATGATAAATTTTACATTTCCAGCATGGGAGCTATGCTTTATGACATTGAAAAGGGTGACAGGCTGGTATTATTTGATATCAATTCTCTTTCCGAATATACAATTGTTATAGATGATATATTTGAA
>JAFUGL010000042.1 GCA_017469405.1 Lachnospiraceae bacterium
GAAATCATATATAGGTCTTTAGAAGGACCATTTAGAGACGCGTTCACTTAGCGAAATATAATGAATAAAAAGGGATTTGAAGCTTTTGCATTCATGCAAAAAAGCATCAAATCCCTTTTTTCTGAAATTATATTGAGGTTAGTGAGCCTGCGTCGATAACGGAGCGAAAGCGTGTCCTTCGAAGACCATATATATGATAAGCACCTTAAGGGAACTAACTCCGGCAGTTACACCCTCAATATCCTGCCGACTCTTGCTCCGATAAACCGGAATTTATTCCACGTTTTTAAGTGCGGTATCCATCGGAACCTTTTTGATTCGTCTGATATCAAACAGCATTACAATTATGTATGAGACAAAGATGAAAATAATCTCCTTTGCAATGCCTATAGGGCTTGTATAAAATGCGAACCATCCACCAAGCTTCATAAGGATTGCCTTCCATGCTTCATTGATAATTATATAGCCTAAAAATGCTGCAATTATCTCTGATATTATAACCATAATGGTTGTAGGCAATATGTAAAGTGAACTAATTTCATTTGTGTTATAGCCCAGTATTTTAACCATGGAAATTGCATTTTCATTTCTCTCGATAATAATCTTAGTAAGAAGATAAATCAATATTGCAGAGAGGATAATGCAAAGATACTGGAAGTATTTCATATAATCACCCATGGAATGATTAAGCTGATCAGCAATCTTGATAATATCCTTTTCGGTTATCTCCTTGATGATATAATTTTCATCTATATCATCAATTTTATTATCTGAGATATAGCTATTAAATGAACCATCTTCCATATCAAAAACTTTAGTATAATTATCATTTGGCATAAAGATTGCTATACCGCCCTCATAATCGTAGATTCCGATTACCTTAAAATTGTACGATATCTTCTCATACTTTTCATCAAGCTTAATCGTATCTCCGACATCTACCTTATATTTTCCGTTAAAGGCTGATGATACATATATTTCATTTTCGGCAAAATCATCATTTATTCTGATGTACCTACTATCATCGCTGAAACCATACACGGTTACAGTTTCGTCTATTATGTCACCGTATCTGACAAGCTCCTTCATATTGATTTTTTCTGCGCCTTCAATATCTGTAGTTATCTCGTTGCCCATAGCATCTACGTTTGACTTAAGCATAACCTGATATTTTGAAAACATCATATCCGTAACATGATCCTGATAATAATCAAGTGTTTCGGGCATACCGACCGCCATACTCATCATCATCATAACAAATGTAATTCCAATAAATAGCACAAGATAATTAGGCAGGTTCTGAAGGAGTATTCTTGTTCTGAAGCGTGATAAGAATTTCCATCTCGGAAGCCTCATAGCCTTCTTACGCTTTATTTTCTTAAGGTCACGTCTTATAAACTTAAGAGGTGAAAGTCTTAATTTGTATGTTATCACAATAAGGTTGATAACAAACATTATTATAAGAGGTATAACAGTTGTATTGATAAATGCAGTCGAACTCCAAACTGTCTCATATGTAGGGAGACTGTAACTGGTGTAGTACATCATAACAACTACCTTCTTAAACACTGTATATCCCAAAAGATTTCCAAGCAGAGCAGCTATAAGCGTTACCAAAACCGGTGAAGTCATATAGTGACGTATAAGCTCACCTCTGGTATAACCGGAGGCACGAAGTGTACCGATAACCGCTGCCTCCTTGGTTATGGTGTTGTTAATAGTTATAGCAAATATAAATGCGAGAACCACGATAAGAATATCAAGCAAAACGCCGCCCATAGCCATATCCGAACCCATATCGGTGGTTGCAAATATGATGGCCTGATTTAAATATGCCGGTACAAATTCTTCAACAGGATTGCCGTACATATATGATGCGGTGACGACCTCTTCCATGAAGTCATCTCCCTTTTTCTTGCTTTCTATATCATCCTCAGGCTTATCCGCATAAAACCATGCATAGCGATAGTAAAGCTTGCCTGCTACACGTTCAAAGCCTTCATCAGTGACAAGTCCAACATCGAAGGTTATTGCATCAAACATTGTGTCAGACGCACTTTTGTAAAGTGTACTGTAATTCGGAAGTGCTATGAGACCTGTTACCTCAAAGTCCTTGCCACCGACTTTGATTGTATCGCCCACCTTAATTTTTTGGTTATCGGCATGCATTCGGTCTATAACTATCTCATTATCATTTTCAGGAAGTCTTCCCTTCATTACACAAGGAAGGTCAAACTTATCCTGAAGCTTATAGATTCTGATTTCGATCTCATCATCATTGTCTTCTAACTCTTCATCTACAACCTTACAGAAATTTTCATATATCGTTATATCATCTGATTCAAGCTCATCTATAAGCTCATCCGATGCCTCGTCTGAAAACTGTAGATAGCCATCCTCACGAACATACTTTTCAACACTCTCATCTGCTGCCTTCATCATACTTTTATTAGCAACATACATACCCGATATAAAACCTATAACAAGAGTAAGGAATAAAAATATCACAAGGTATTTACGCCATTCTCCCATTAGCTCTCTGGGTACTCTTTTCTTTAACGGACTCTTCATAACGACACCTCCTACCATTCAAGATCAACGGCAGAAATCTTATTGTCGTTTATGTCATTGTGTCTTACAACTCCGTCACGAAGCTTTACAATATGGTCAGCCATATTTTTAATTGCCTCATTATGAGTAACCATTATAACTGTATTACCGTACTTTTGATTTACATCCTCGATAAGCTTAAGAATTTCCTTTGAGGTCTTGTAGTCAAGCGCACCCGTAGGCTCATCGCAAAGAAGAATATCCGGATTTTTAACTATCGCACGACCGATAGAGGTTCTTTGCTGCTGACCACCCGAAAGCTGATTAGGAAGCTTGTAACGATGCTCGAAAAGTCCGAGAGTTTCAAGCAGTTCATCTATATCGAGCGGATTATCGGAAAGGTATGCACCTACCTCTATATTTTCCTTTACATTTAAATTAGGTATGAGATTATACATTTGAAATACGTATCCAAGATGCTTACGGCGATAAAGCGTAACTGCTTTTTCATCCATATCCTTAAGCTTGTCGCCATTTATAGATATGTAACCTTCGTCAGGCTGGTCGATACCACCTATGATATTTAAAAGTGTTGATTTACCGGAACCCGAAGGACCAAGCAGTACACAAAACTCCCCCTTTGCAACTGAAAATGAAAAGCCTTTCAATACCTCCTGTCTGGTATCTCCTTCACCAAAGCCCTTCTTTAAATCAACAATTTCCAAGAATTTTCTTTCAATCTCTGACATAACATCCTCCCTAAAAATCTTTAAATATTATTAAACTATAACTTAATTACATTTTAACATATGAACAATCATTCATATGATGTTTTCAAAGTTAGGATAACATAACTCAAAATGTATGTCAATATTATTTTTGAAAATAATATGGGTGTGAGCCTTGTCACATCTCGTTAATATATCAGATTGCATAAAAAATGCGCACGCATGGCGTTAAGTAGCACGTGCCATGCGTGCGCTTTTTTTGCAGTCAAAGGTTATACAACAGATGTGACAAGGCTCACGCCCCGTGACACCTCAATTCATTTTATTGCTTATCCATCTAAGCAAACAGGCAACCAGCCAGGTTGCAACCGTAGAAATCAAAAATATAAGTGCTCCTATAGGATAGCCCCAATTAAGATAGCCGTACCAATCGTTGGTGTCGGGCCATTCGCCTATGCCGTTGATAAGTATGTTTATAAGATAGAAACATCCGTATAAAAATGATGGAACCATAGCATAAAATGTATATTTAAACGGTATCTTATCCCCTGCATTTAAAAGCACAAAATCGATCATCGCAAGTAAAGGAACGATAAGATGAAAGATAAAATTTGAACCACTATACATACCCGGCAGCCTGTATATCGGCCACAGAAAAACAGCAACTGTAAAAAATGTAAGGCCCACTGCCGTTGTTGATATCAGCTTAGCAAGCTTAAACCTGTTTTGCATCCCCTCTATTTCTCTTGAAGAAAATGCTGATAGTATATCAAAATTAAGCTGGCTAAATGCAATTATGCCACAAAAGACATTTGAAAGAACTGTAAAATATTTGAAATTTTCAATTCCATGTGACACAAGCTCATTATTTTCATCATTAAATCTAAACATTATAACAAGCCCGATAATAACAAATACAACAACCAATGCATTTACAATTCTTTCTGCATTTTTTCTATTCATGCCTTTCTCCTTTTCTTAAAAAGTTTTCCAACAACAGTAATCGTCGGGCCGAGGAAAAGTGCCATAAGGAAATGCCCTATCAGAGGTTTTCCTCCAAGCAAAAATCCAATTAATATACATGTAAAATCAATAATATTTCTGCATAGAAAAAACGGAAGTTTCTTAAAGATATCATTGAGCATAACCGGTATTGCATCATAAGGAGCTATGCCTGCATCCGCATTCATATAGATTGCAGCCGTAACTATAAATCCTACGAGAGAAATAACAAATATTACACTTTTGCTAACCGGATTTTCAAACACACTGTCCGGAATTGTTTTACCCCAAATCCAGTCAAAAAAATCTGCATAATAGGCTATAAGAACCATATTAAAAATAGTTCCCGAGCCAATCAGATCGCGCCTTAGTATTATCATTAATATAAGGAAAAATATATTAAAGATAAGCTGCCAGTTTCCAAATGTAGTTCCGATTTTGGCAGCTACATTTCTGTTCATAAAGGTACAGGTATCCGTGCCAAGATTACAAAGTATCAGAAACGAAAGTGATAAGCCCATACCAAATATTGCAACAAAGCTTATAACATTCTTTTTCCAGTTATTTTTCATATAGCTTCCGATATTAAATTTTTCTTTTTTTATAGTCTTATCTTCACTCATTTATGTACCGCTGCAAATTATTTCTATACGCCGGCCTGCCAGCTTTTTCATAATCGAAATCTATTCTATATAGTCTGACTATCTCACTGCATATTCCCAAGGAATGACAATTGGATTTCCGTTGCCGACAACCTCATCAAACCATGCATAGTATGCCTCATCATCCATAGGTTCGCTCTCAATATATTCATCGTTTGCATATTCTATGTAATAGTAGACCATACCGTTTCCATCTTTGTCAGCCTCCACAGGAAATACCTCATCATCTCCGTGCCATGCACCCTCAACCGAGGAATCCCATGCATCAGTCACATACTTATATTCGTACTCACCCAGTTCTTCATTGTAAATGCTGATATCCATGCCCCAGAAATACTCTCCCCAGCTTCCTGCACCATGAGAAAGCGGTGAGGTCACAACCTTATTGTCATAAAAGGTTGTAGTGTCATCTGCGAAAAATGTACCGATTTGTTTCATTTCGTCATTTTCATAAAGGAAAACGTAGATGCAAAGACTAGCCATAGCACCGTCATTTACACGAATCAAAAGCTCATCCTTGCCATCGGAATTGACATCGCAAACCGCATACTGATTCATTTCCGAAGGCTCTTCAAAATACTCCTCCTCATATGGAGGGATTCTTCCTTCCTCGATAAATAATCTTATTGCCTCATTGTAAGCAACTGTTCTTGCATTTATGTCTTCTTCAGATTCTGTGGTCGCATCCTCTTCCTCTGTCGCTTCAGTGGTATCCTCAACCGAAGCCTTATCCATGTCATCTTTTTCTTCAGTAGTTTCAGTTGCCTCGCTATTTTCTTCAACAGTTATTTCTTCAGTAGTTATTTTGTCAGTATCATCCGCTTTTATTTTTTTATCTTTATCAGCGCAAGCCGAAAGTGATAAAAGCATAGACATTATGATTAAAAAACTGATTTTTCTTTTTAATTTCATTTTCTTATACGTCACCTCATCATATTTTTTTACATTTAAATTATGCTGTATATTAATGATACTTTATTTTACATAATAACATCAGAACTTGCAAGGATTTTCAAAAGTTGCTTTTATCAGGAAAAAAACATATAATAAAATCGGATTTTGGATAACTAATATACGCTCAGCACCGGAGGGAGAATTATGGATTTAAAGAAGGATTTACTATATCATGAATTTATACATAGAGAACGGGAATTTCTTCGTGCCGAATATAATCCCGAATTAGAGTTTTATTCTTATGTCAAGGCAGGGGATATGCGTAAAGTAAAGGAACTGCTTACTGAAGACTTTTCCGAAAAAAAAGGCCTGGGAATCCTATCCGATAATCCTCTTCAGAGCTTAAAATATCACTTTGTAATAACCGCTGCCATGATTGCAAGATACTGCATAGAAGGTGGTATGGAGCTTTCAGACTCCTACAGTGTTAGTGACTTTTATATCCAAAAAGCAGATAAGGCAAAAAATCCAAAAGAAATATCCATGCTTCACTATGAAATGTGCCTAGACTATACAAAGCGTATGAAAAATCTGCGAAAAAAGAAGATTACCTCCATGCCTGTAGCTAAAGCCATAGACTATATCTATGACCATCTTCATACCAGAATAACCTTAGAAGCTCTTGCCGAGTATGTAAAGCTTAATCCATCTTATCTTTCAAGACTTTTTAAGAAGGAAACCGGCCTTACCGTAAACAGATATATCCGCATCAAGAAACTTGAGACTGCACAAAACATGCTTTTATACTCCGAATACACTCCTGCGGAGATATCCTCTATACTCGCCTTTCCAAGTCAAAGCTACTTTACGGAGGTTTTTAGAAAAGAGCTCGGCACAACTCCGGCAGAGTTTAGAATGACGCATTTATTTGAAAGTGGATTGGGCAAACCTGATGAAGAAATATAAAAATTTGCAATTTTATTATCCAAAAAACATTTAAACTAAATATAATTATCAAGCAGTCATAAATTTGATAAAAAAATCAACATATCGATATATAGAAAAATCGCACCGTTATATTATCTAGTCATAAATTAACAGTGCGATTTTTATGTCTGACGAATAAAAATAAGTGAACGAAAAATCATCTAGCTTTTATTTGAGAACTTATTCGAGACAAAAAAAGTATTAAAAAATCAGGAGGATATGAAAGCATGAAAAAACAAACAAGAAAAATAGCAGCTTTTATGATGGCTGCACTTATGACTGCTTCTGCTCTTACAGGATGTGGTAAGAAAAACGATGACTCTACCACAGCTTCAAAAGAAGAAGCAACAGAAACTGCAACCGCAAATGATGCAGTTGATACAAGCGCAACCGATGTTTCAGAAGACGAAATCGAAATACCGGAAGGATATCATCTCGTATGGCATGATGAGTTTAACGGTACCGAGCTTAACGAAGAAGATTGGAACTATGAGCAGCACGAGGTCGGCTGGGTTAACCATGAGCTTCAGGAATATATTCCAAGCGACGAGTATGCATTTGTAAAGGATGGCGAGCTTGTTATACAGCCTGTTAAAAATGTGGATGAGGACGGAAATGTATCCTATGTTTCAGGACGTGTAAATACCCAGAACAAGCATGATGTAAAATACGGCAAGATTGAAGCACGCCTTAAGGTTCCTACCGGAAAAGGATTCTTGCCTGCTTTTTGGATGATGCCGCAAAACGAAAGCTACTATGGTCAGTGGCCAAAATGTGGCGAGATAGACATTATGGAAGTTCTTGGAGACACAACAAATACACTCTACGGAACCATACATTTCGGTGCTCCACACAAGCAAAAGCAGGGTACATACACTCTTGCTGACGGTGACTTTGCAAGCGAATACCATGTATTTGCAGTAGAATGGGAGCCGGGTGTAATACGCTGGTTCGTAGATGGTGAGCAGTACTTTGAGGAAAGCGACTGGTTCACAGGAACAGACGGCAATGAGGAAAGACCTTATCCCGCTCCGTTTGACCAGCCATTCCACGTTATCTTAAATGTTGCTGTCGGTGGTGACTGGCCGGGCGATCCAAGTGAGGATACCATATTTGATGACAGAGCAGCCATGAAGGTTGATTATGTAAGAATCTTCCAGAAGGAAGAATATGATGAAAATGTTGAGCGTCCTGTAGACGAGCTCATCTTCCGTGAAGCAGATGAAACAGGAAACTTTGTATATAACAGTGACTTCTCTGAGGCAGAGGATTTGACAGATGACGAAAATTGGAAATTCCTTCTTTTTGCAGATGGTAAAGGCGAGGCAGAAATCAAAGATAATGAGATAATAATCACTTCAACAGCAGCAGGCACAGAAGAATATTCCGTTCAGCTTGTACAGGCCGAGATGCCTATGGAAGAGGGTTCAAGCTACAGATTTTCATTTGAAGCTTACGCAGAAGAACCTAGAAAGATGAAGGCAGCCGTAACTGCTCCTGATGAAGACTGGATACGTTACTTCCCTGATACTTCAGTTGAGCTTACAGAAGATTGGCAGACATTCTCATTTGACTTTGATATGACAACTAAAAGCGATGACAACGGACGTGTTGAGTTCAATATGGGAAGCCAGGGTTCAACAGCTACTATTCACATAAGAAACGTAAGGCTTGAAAAAGTGGAATAAAAATAGTGGTGCTTGCCACATATAGGGATATAAAATAAGGTAGGGCAAAATGATATATGCCCTACCTTATTTTTCTCGCTTGTATGAAGGAACCCCCGATTTTATTGCAGTAAGCATTCGGTCTTTGACTCCGGGTGCGTGTTTGTTGATGTCATTTAACAGGTTCCTTACATAAGTTCTTTCGGTTTCATTGTCAAACGGGCACGGATTTTTGACTATAGGCAGCTCATACCTGTTTGCAAAGCCGACTACTGCACTTGCAGGTGTATATATGAGTGGTCTTATAAGTGTTATCGCATTATCCTCATATCTTGTTACCGGTTCAAATGAAGAAAAACGACCTTCATAAATTAGTGAAAGCATCATGGTTTCCACAGCATCATCCATGCTGTGAGCATAAGCTATCTTGTTACAGCCAAGAGCCTTTGCAGACTGTCCGATTGCACCTCTTCTTAATCTGGCACAAAGTGAACAGCCGATCTCTCCAATCATCTTTGAAATCTCGGTTTTCTCTATATGATACTCAACTTTTAATTCATCGCAAAACCTTTGAATCGGCGTAAGGTCAAAACCTTCATAGCCGAGGTCTATCGTAACAGCGACTATATCATATTTCTTTGGATAAAAATCTCTCATCCCACTTAAAGCATATAAAAGTGTGAGAGAGTCTTTTCCTCCCGAAATTCCTATGGCAATCTTATCGCCATCTTCTATCATATTGTAATCATCGACAGCACGCCTGACGTAGCTGTATAGTTTTTGGAGTTTCATAAAATTCCCCATTATAAGATATTATGCATAAAGAAAACTAGGACCGAGTCAGACTCAGTCCATACAAAAGATATCTTTTTAACTTCATATTAGTATACTATGATAAATTAAAATGTATGTCAATGATTTTTTTGAAAAAATCATGCTAACCTCAATCTTCACCCACCAGATGTACAATCTCCGGAACATGTCCGACTGCAGGAAGAAATACGTCAAATATATCCTTTGTCTTTATCTTTAAACTGGAGGTACAAACGCACGGATGGCAGCCTAAATATTCACCCTTTAAAACATCCTCATCAACAAGAAGCTTGACCTCATGTTCCTTATCATTCATAAGTCCCATTATGCTCACCGCTCCCGGTTCGATATCAAGATACTTAAGCATATCAGAGGGGTCGGCAAAGGAAAGCCTTGCGGAATTAATCTGACTTGAAAGTTCCTTTGTCTTAAACTTCTTATCCCCCGGCATCATCAGAAGATAAAAATTAGTCTTCTGCCTGTTACATAAAAACAAATTTTTGCAAATGAGTACTCCAAGCACATCATCGATTTCATTGCATGCCTCCATGGTATTGGCAGGTCCGTGATCCGTTCTCTTATACTCTATTCCAAGCTTATCCAGATAATCATAGGTTCTTACCTCTCGCGGTAATCTTCCTTCTGTGTTTTGAGGTCTTCCGTCAAACAGTTCCATAATTTTTTCCTTTCATATATCAAGTGTCATCTCATGCCATTCTTCCCCACCCCAGGTAGAATTGGCTATACCAAGATCCTTAAATCCCATCTTTTTATACATCTCCACCTTAACATCAAGGCAGGTAAGATACAGCATCCTTCGATTATTCTTTCTTTCCCTCTCACTGTAGCGTGAAACAAGCTCCCTTGCAAGTCCCTGCCCACGATACTCGGGAAGCACATCCAAGCCAAGAAGCATAACATTTTTACCGTCTGTTTTATACAAAGCTGCATCCGTGAAAAACTCATCTCTAAATGAGTCCTCATCCGTCGCCACACCATTTAAAAAGCCGGCAAGCTTACCGGTTTCCTTATCTACCGCAACTAAAAACAATTCCGGTACACTTTTAACTCTTTCCTTCATACTCTTTTCGGAGCACGCCTCATTTGGCGGAAAGCAAATCTGTTCTATCCGGACAGCCTGATCGGCTTCGTCCTGATTAATTGAACGAAATTCAAATTTGTCGTCTAACATTTTCATCCCTCCAAAATTTCTAAAAATAATATATTAAGAGTTTCCCAATCCGCTATCCTGTCATCATCCATAGTTTTTATCAACTGCTCATATCTGTTTATCTCATTTTCAATATAGCTCTTTATCACAGGAAGCTGTGGGTTCAAGTCATTCTCATCACTTCTTGATTTTATGTCACTCACCAAATTCACCCTCAATCGCTTTTTTATTCATATACTCAACAAATCTTTCAACCTTTTCCATATCAGGATTATCTGGAAGCTTTGTATTGTTTGTAGCAGTCTCAAGCCTCTTTTCATAATCGGACAACAAGGCATAAAATTCATCCGAATATGTCCTGTCAGCTTTTTGAAAATCTCCTCGTCCTATGCTTTTTAAAAGTTCCAAATCATCTGTTCTGTGAGTTCTTATTTCACTCTTTTCCAATATGTCTATCGCCATCATGAAAAGCCTCACCAGATGCATAGCATGCTTATTGAGATGATTATCATCCTTCTTTTTATTGCGCTTGCCAATCTTATCGTAATCCCTTATTACGCTGTTCATAGCGCCAAGCATACCCTCATAATCCCTAAGCGGCAGGTGCTTATAATCCGCATCCACAAAAATTTCCGTCTCAAGCTCCGGATTATCCGACTTATCTATGTAAATATTTATATTACCTTTATCAAACATTTCATTGCGTCTGGCAAAATCCTCCAGCGCATTTTTTACAGAATTATAAATGTGCTGCTCCCGCTCCTGCTGCGGCATAGAATCCCTTGCTATAGCATTTTGCAGTCTCCTTAATTGGGCACTTGCATAACCGCCAAAGGATTTCGCAGCCCTCTTTGACAAAAATATATCTTTGTTATCCAAAAGCTCCTGTCCAAGCGAAGTCTTAATCAGATACTGATCATCATCAAGTCCAAGCAGTTCAATAGTATTGGGATTGCAATCAAGAAGCAGCCTGACAATCTTATTAAATGAATAAATAACCGTATCCGTCTTGTCATCCTCATACTGCTCAAACTCCGTCAATCCTAATATGTCAGACGGTAGATTGAGCGTAATGCCCCTGAAATCTATATCGCTGTTCTCGTTATTGGTTCCGTATGCATAGCTTCCGCCTAAACCAAGTAAAATAATCCGCTTACCCAAGCGAGGATTGGTTTTTAGAAAGGAATATTCAGTTGTTGAAAGTAAATGTTTGAAATCCATATATTTTTCCTCTTTTAATTTTACTGATACTTTTTTGACATTTTCTATATTATAATGTTTCCATTATTTTTACTCATTTATTTTCATTTAGTATTCTGTCAAAGGTTTTATAATTCCTGTCATCTCCCGGGCGACAATATACAGCGAACTCAATCGTCTTAAAATCATACAAATAATCCTTAATTACATTTGATGCAGCCCTTGCAACAACGTCCGGGGAATTGGCAAATGCTCCACAGCCAAATGCGCCCAAAATAACAACATCATTTTTATCCTGTTTTGCTACATCAAGAATTCTTCTGAGTCTTTTTTCATGTATGGATAAAAGTTCATCATCAGATACATTTATTGCCTTACTTCCATCTCCCGGATTCATCGGATTTGAAGGTTTATCTCTCAAATTCGGTGCAGCGCAGGTAATGACATTAACCTTATACCAATCCTTTACTCTCATAAGTCTCGAATTGGAGGTGTCTGATTTAAAAACAGTAACCTCCGGTGTATATATACAGTCATCGTTGTGCAGAGGATTTCTTTCCCTCCTGTGAGGCTGATAAAATCCATTCCACATATCATCCGTGTTTAAACAAAAATATAATGTCGAACATCTGCACAATGCTTCCTCCTGGGCACTTGAACCTCTCGTCACTCCACCACCGGGATTTGAGGCTGACGCAAAATTGTGTACCACAGTTTTTTGTCCTATATATGCCGATGCTGCTTCATATGTTCGTTTGGCAGAAACTATAACCTTCGCCTTTTCCGAAAATCTATTATCGCTATCTGATTTAATTTTTTCATTTTCCGGTATCAACCTTTGTTTTTTTACTGAATTCTTTACCGACTCTGCCAGATCTTCATTTTCCCTGCATAGTCTTTCGGTATCTTCAAATACCAATCTATTTTCTTCTCTTCCCATTTTTTTGCTCCTATTACTTTTACTTCTGACTCTTATAAACTGTCACATAACAAGCAAAGTCTAATCCGCTTATCTGTTTACTCCTCGTCTTCCTCCACCATCACATAAAGTCGGCTTGGTCTATGTGCATCTCCTGTTGTCATATATTCGGTTTCTTCAACCATGCCTGCTATCTTCTTACGGAAGTTTGCTTTATACAGCTTCTTTCCGAGAAGGATTTCATAAACCCTTTGAAGCTCCGGCAGTGTAAACATTTCGTCTACAAGATGAAAAGCTATGTCAGTATATTCAACCTTGTTTGCCAGTCTCCACCTTGCATAATCTATAATCTCCTTATGGTCAAATGCCAGTTCTTCATCACCGGCAAGTAAATCCTCCACATCCACAAGCCATGCACCCGCTACACGCTCACCGGGCCTGAATGCAAGCTTCTCAACAGGCACAAGCGCCATATATGCAACTGATATGATTCTCATTCTCGGATCCCTGTCCACATCTCCGAAGGTATAAAGCTGTTCAAAGTAAATATCCTCAAGTCCTGTTTCTTCTTTTATACCACGCCTCACCGCTTCATCAAGAGTCTCATCTATCCCGACAAACACTCCCGGAAGTGCCAGCATCCCTGCAAACGGTTCCTCCTCCCTTTCTATCATAAGAAGCTGAAGCTTGTCATCCTCAATGGTAAATACAAGCAGATCAACCGCTACAGACATTTTTTCATATAATGATGAATCATATCCCTTCATACTTTGGTTCTTCCTCTCTTTCTATTTTTTATTTTCAATAACACTATGTATACTAGAAATCAATCAGATATTTTATAAACCTTTTCTTTAGGAAGCATATCCGATATATCCCTTTTGTTCAGTCGTAATTCATTTAACTCCTTCACATAGTCAGTTATGTCACTGATGTTTATAATCCAATCATTTACATAATCCCTTACAGCCTGACCTCTAAGTCCTATCTGAATTGAACGATATGGCAGATTGTTTCCGTTTATGTCCTTTTCCGGATCCCATTGAACACGAACATCACTGGACCTTACCATTTCCTTCCATTTTTCTATCGAAAGATTATCATTCTTATTGTAAGTCGATACAACCGCCTGCCTCACAGCACTGTCAAAGCCCGTCCTTTTGATATCTATTGCAAGCACACGCTCCTGACCTTCCTTTTGCGCCCAACCGCATCTATACATCATCCATAAAAATGATGGTTTGATCCAGGTCATCCTGTTCATACTGAAATGTTCGCCAAAGCGTCCAAGTTTTACTGCCTCAGACGCTATACTTTCACAATAGGCCTGGTAAACCCTTATACTATCCTGATTATAAACTGCTCTTATCTCTTTATCTACTCCTTTTTCCATATTCCCTTTTACCTATTCTTTTAAAAATTTATATAAATCGAAAAAATCACTATCAAATGAATACGCATCTAACACATGTTAATATATTTGTGCTACTAACTATAACGATATATTAGTATTATTTCAATACTTTGTCAAGTATTATTTTACTACTAACTAAATTCCGGAGCATTAGTAGTAACATAATACTATCATATACTTAATTTAAAATTTTAATAAATTTAGCAAAAAACAAGGCAAAAAAATGTAATACAGATTTCCTTTCATTATCATACCTGTAAATAATCTTTCAGAAAATCAGTCCGCTAAGTAAAAAGCCCTGCAGGAAAGCAACCATCAAAAATATTTCTTTCGGAGGCTCCGTGCATATAAAAAGCCTTGCAGGAAAGCAACCTGCAAGGCTTTTTTTATTATTATATATATATCATAAAATCAGTTTAAAATCACATAAAGACCAAGTAAAGCAATTAAGAATAAAACATTATAGGCAGTAAATACACGTATGTATTTACCCTTTTTATCCTTGTATTCATTTGCAAATGGGGCTGTCGCTTTAGATAATTAAATTTATCTATGCGAGGCCCCTTTTTATGTCATAAATTATGTATTTGAGAGACAGTTCCCTTTAATGTTGCCGAAAATAGAGTACTTTAACAAGCCGATGTTTTAATCGGCGTATTGA
>JAFUGL010000043.1 GCA_017469405.1 Lachnospiraceae bacterium
AAATGTTCAACAATTTCTTTTAGAACTTGGTATGGGATTTGCTTTTGTTGGAAGAGAATATCGTTTAGTTGTGGGAGAAACAGAACAATTTTTGGATATGTTATTTTATAATATCAATAATCATTGCTATGTAGTTGTAGAGGTTAAGACAAGAGATTTTAAACCTGAAGATATGGGACAGCTTGGTACATATATTGCAGCTGTTGATGGAATTTTAAAAAATGATGAAGATAATCAAACAGTAGGTTTGTTGATATGCAAAAGTAAGGATAATGTTCTTGCACAATATGCGGTAAATAGTATGATTACTCCTATTGGAATATCAGAATATAAATTAAGTAATATTATTCCTGAAAACTTTAAAAGCTCTATGCCGACAATTGAGGAGATTGAGAGAGAATTACAAGATTAATTAACTTATAAATAATACACCATTTTTACACCACTTTAACAAATAAAACACAAAAATAGACGAAAAAAGATAAAATAGATGATATGGAAAAAATCATAAAACCACTACAGTATCAAAGAATACGAAATACTACGAAACATCTATGGGACCGGCCCCATAAGTAACAAAATACCTTCTCCGAAGAGGACAGTCGAACGCCCGCTGTCCTCTTCTTATTGTGTAGATATACGGATTGGCCGGGATTGTTTTTTTATTGTTTTTTTATTCTTTAAATTTTCTTTATTTGATCCAAAAGTCAAGTATGATATTACATTTAAACAAAGAGATTGAGATAAAAATTGTTGTTTGATTATACTATTGTGATATATAATATGGTAATAAAGTAATTGTTTGTGGGAAGATATCAAAAATAATTAAGACGATAAATCATAAAAAGGTAGCTGTATAGTATTTACAAAAGGAGAAGCTTATATGGATCATCGCGAATCTTTGCCAATCGGATATGAATTGAATCTTAATAAAGAAGATATAGAAAAAATAGTCATATCAAAGGAAATCGGACGTGGGGGAAATTGTATAACCTATGAAGCTAAAATGATTAAAAAAGATACGACTGACCCGATTGAAGAAAATGTTATAGTTCAGGAACTTTACCCTGATGAACCATATATTAACAGACTGCCGGATATGAATTTAGATATTACAGACAGTAAGAAATTTGAAAGAAGAAAAAAGCATTTTGATGTAGGCATAAAGAACCATAAAATATTTTATGAGTATTATTTGGATCAGGCAATTCCAAAGATATCTTATAAGGGAGAGGCAAATAATACTATATATACAATCAAGGATAAGGTGCGTGGAGAGGTTCTTTCCAATATTAATTTTGATGGAAAGTATAATAATTTCCTTAACCGTATAGCATCTATTATGGAGGGAATATGCAAGGCCATAGGAGCCGTGCATCTGGGAAAATGGCTTTATCTTGACTGTAAGCCTCAAAATTTCTATTACTATTTCGAGGAAAGAGACACAAGAATTTTTCTGTTTGATTTTGATTCGGTTATTCCGGAAATAAATATAAAAAATGGTATATATGATTATGCATCCAATACTCCGGACTGGGCTCCCGAAGAACAGCAGCTTGTAAAAGACAGTCTGGATAAATATAAAGATTTTCAAAATATAGGCTATCATACAGATGCTTATTCTATCGGTATGATTTTCTTTTGGTTACTTGTAAAACGTCCCGCGACTAAAGAAGATATAGATAAAATATTAGAGGGTACATTTGATTGGAGAAGAAACAGTATTTATTGTTGTGAGGTAAGCCATGAAATAATAGAGATGATTCAAAGCATTGCAAAAGATACACTAAATCCGTCTGCTAAAATCAGAAAAGAAATTTTTCCGGTTTATACTTCTGTAGGCAGTAAATTAAAGTCCAGATTTAAAGAATTATATGATTATACCATGATATATAATAATCGGTTGGATAAATCACAGATAGAAAATACTCAGATAATATCAGTTGAAAATATGTTACCAAGAAGTACCAACCGATTCAAATATAATTCTAATTCAACCGGTTTTAAAGGAAGAGAAAAAGAACTTGAAATTCTGAAAAAAATGTGTGACAGAGAAGAAGTTTTTTCCTGGATTGGAATAAGCGGAGCAGGTGGAAGTGGCAAATCAAGGCTTGCATATGAGTTGTGTGCGGAGATGCTCGGTGCTGACTGGTATGTATTTGCTCCTATGAATTTCAAGAAAAACGCTGATAAGATCAAAGAAGTATTGAAAAATCAAAATAGCAATTTACTAATATGTCTTGATTATATCATGCAGGATATGTCTGATATCGAGGATTTCGTACTTGATATATTGGATGATTTGAATAATTACTCCCATAAAATACGATTGGTATTAATTGAGCGTGATAGAAATGATATTTATTTTTGTGATCCGGATATTAATAAATATAATTATATATATAATGATAAGGATTTAAATGGAATAATAGATCTAAAAGCATTGGATGATGTTTGCTTAAAATCTATTATAATTGATTACATTACAAAACAAAATAATACATTGGACTTTTCCCAAATTCCTGTTGATCTTATTATAGAAAAATTAAAAGATATAGATATTGAATTAAAGAGGCCGATATTTGCATTATTTATCGCTGATGCATGGGTAAATAATGAGGAACTTACCAAGTGGGATAAGGAAGATGCTTTGGATTACCTGTTAAAAAGGGAAAAAGACCGTTTGCATGAAACGGTTAAAAAAAGCGGTATAAGGCTAAAGAAAGATGAGCAGCAAAGATATATTGATGCCATAGAGTATTTGCATCTGATTGCAACATATATAGGTTCTGTTTCGCTTTCAGAGTGTTCGGATTTATTGTATGAAAAATTTGAAATTGATAGTAAAGATCATGTGTTAAATATTCTTTTGGATAATTTCAGGATAATTACGGGTGATGGCATTATCGAAGGTATGGAGCCTGATCTTATAGGTGAGTATTATTGTGTGGATTATTATAACAAAATTTCCTTGGAAGAAATATCTAAAATTATAGATAGATTGGTTGATATTGATTTAAATGCATACATCAGATATACGGAACAGATATATATGGATTATTATGAAGACTTGATATCTGATTGTACATGGAGAGATTTGCTTACCTGCATAAAAATTCCATTAAAGTACAGAATCATTTATAGAAGATTGTTTAAAGGAAAGAAATTTCTTAGAGAGATATCATTAAATGACAGAGTAAATACCATAAAAACAGAAGCTTTTATGGAGTGTGAAAATTTAGAGCGCATAGTACTTCCTACGTCAGTAGAAATTATAGAAAAAAATGCATTTAGGGGCTGCAAAAACTTAAAAAGTGTAAAGCTGGAAAAAGGGGTAGGTGCTGATTCATCTATTATAAGAATAGAAAAAGCTGCATTTAAGGATTGTATTTCTCTTACTGATATAGTACTTCCATATTCAACTCAGGAAATAGGTGTTTCCGCGTTTGAAGGATGTTGCGCATTGGAGAAAATAAAGATTCCTTATAAGTTAAAAGAAATAAAATCTTATACTTTTTATAAATGCAGCGCCTTAAATAAAGTGAATATAAAAGCGGACAATATAATATTAAGGGAGAGTTGTTTTGCCGAATGTGAGAATTTGGCAGAAATTAAAAATGCACACGAAATTGGAATGATAGAAAGAGATGTATTTAGAAATTGTAAGTCCTTGAAGAAAATAAAGTTTTCTTATATGCTGCATGAAATAATGAGTAATGCTTTTTCGGGATGTACAGCTTTGGAGACCATAGATATGTCGGAGTGTGATATAAAAATTATTCCGGAAAGATTTTTCTATGGATGTGAGTCTCTTTCACAAATTTTATTGCCGAAAGAAATAGAAGAAATAGGAGATAGAGCATTTGGCGATTGTCATAACATATTAGATATAAATATCCCTTATGGATTAAAAATTATAGGAATAAAAGCGTTTTCGGGATGCAATAATCTGTCGCATCTTGAACTCCCGCAGTCCCTTGAGATAATAAATAAATATGCACTTGAAGGCTGTAGTTCTTTGGAAAGTATATTATTTCATAGTAATAAAACAAAAGTGGAAAGTGGTGTTTTTAACGGCTGTGACAAACTTCATTTATCGGATATATCCGGCATGGACATCTCATCAGGTGATGAGTTTGGTGGTTTTGAATTCTCCTCATTTTCTGAATCAGAGTTTGATTTTTTAAAGAATTATAATGATCAGGAAGTGGTCATGATTCCTAAAACTGTACGTGCAATATGTGAAGAGGCATTTATAGGAAATGAAAAAATCAGAGAAGTTTATCTGCCTGAAAGTGTAAAAAAGATTGGTGATAGTGCTTTTTATTCCTGCATTAATCTTCAGATTGTTTATTGCGTGGATGGAACTATTGAATATATAGGAAAAAAAGCTTTTATGAGTTGCAACTCATTGGAAAGAATTTCCGGCTCGATAGATGTTGACAACATCAATGATGAAACATTCAGAAATTGTATATTATTAGAGGAAATCGGCATAAAAGGTAAGTTGGATAAAATAGGAAAAAAAGCTTTTAAAGAATGTCATAATTTATACAGTCTTTTTATAGATGATAAAAGTCAGCTTAAAAATATTGGTTCAGGTGCTTTTAGCGGCTGTGAAAGAATTCAATACCCAATTAGCATTGATATGATAAGAAATTGCGGATATAAAACTGATGAATTGGTATTAAATGGATTTTTGTTTAGCGAGATTGGTTATAAGGAACTTCGTTTTCTGGATGATTGCTGGAGAGAAGAAACAATTATAATACCTGATACATGTATAGATATAAAAAATGTGGATTTTAGTATTTACAATAATGTAAGAAGGATAGTTATGCCTGATTCTATAAAAGAATTACCTAATTCTGTTTTTAAGAGATGTAAAAATCTCAAGGAGGTTGAGCTATCGCATGATATCAAGGTAATATCCTATGAGGCGTTTAGTGGATGTAAGGAACTTGAGAAATTTTGCTTTAGAGGATATGAACCTAACTTTATACCAAAAGGAGTAATTATTAAAAAAGCGGCATTCTATGGTTGCTCAAAAATCAAAGATATTAAACTTTCTGAAGGACTAAAAAATATAGAAAAGCGTACTTTTTGCAATTGTTCATCAATTGAGAATCTTGTAATACCTTCCGGTGTTAAAAATATTGGAGAAGCTGCTTTTTGCGGGTGTAGAAATCTTAAGTATGTTAAATTGCCTGAATCGCTGAAACGACTTGACAGTAGAGCTTTTTCCGGATGCACATCACTGAGAGAAATAGAGGGATTAGAAAATACAGAGATTAGATACATCTGCACTAATACTTTTGATTCATGTAGGGAACTGAAAAAAATATATTTACCAAATGGTTTGGAATGTATATGGCATTATGCCTTTTTTGGCTGTAATTCTTTAGAAGTATCAGAAGATTTTTTGCCGTGGAACTTAAAAACTATAGGGAATGCAGCTTTTCAAGAATGCTATAGTCTTAAAAGTATAAGAATTCCGGAAAAAGTAGAATATATCGACAATTATGCTTTTAAAAACTGCAGCTTTCTGGAAAATGTAATATTTCCAAAAGGTTTAAAAAAGATAGGTCAAAGTTCATTTTATAATTGTAACCGTCTTAAAAATTGGAATTTGGATGAACTTAATATGCTTAAGGATATAGGAGTATATGCTTTTTCATATTGCAATTCCCTGACAAGGGTCAAAATACCTGAATCTGTAGAATACTTGCCAATCGGATTGTTTGAAGGTTGCAATATGCTTGAAGAGGTAATTATTCCTGACTATATTGAAGTAATAGCTAATAATTTTTTTAGAAATTGTTCAAGACTTAAAAATGTTAATTTGCCAAGCAAACTTAAAAAAATATCTGTGGGCAGCTTTAAGGGCTGTAGTGAGTTATGGGCAGCGGGAATTAAATTCCCTGATGGACTATCTACGATAGATGCATCGGCATTTAGGTATTGTGACAGTATAGATAGTATAGAACTTCCTAAGAATATATCCACTATATCTTTATCTTCATTTGAGGGATGCAGAAACCTTCGTTCGGTTAAGGCTGAAAGTACAATAAATAAGGTGGATAAATATGCATTTTATAACTGCACCATGCTTGAGAAGTTCCCTTTTGAGAAAATAGAGGGAAACATTGATGGTGCAGCCTTCGCAAATTGCAGCTCATTAAGGAACATAGTATTATCAAAAGAACATGTTACATCAAGCAAAAATGCTTTTGAAGGATGTCCTAATCAGTTAACATACGAATAATATTGTTTAGGTATTCTAATGGATCGTCATCAATATCAGGGTTATATGTTTCGATTTGTACTATGCTTGAAAGTATAAGCCAGTCAAATCTGTCATGTGGATATAGATGCCCCAATTTACATTTGTTTAGCAGGTCATTTAGTTTATAGAAAAAATCTTCAAAGCTATGACTATTATCCTTGAATTTTTTTATAGGATTAAATGCATTATAAAACCAGTTCGATGTATATATATAATTTAAATAAAAGAATAAAATAAAAGTTTTTCTAAATGAAATATTTATTAATGATTTTTCAGGCGTGTTTTCGTACCCGGTGATAGTATGGCGTTTTGGAAAATGATCCAATACCAGCCTGCTTTCTTTAGTCTGGGCAAGTTTTTTCGAACGGCTGTTGACGTTGTCATCGCTTTCGGCTTCATTTTCCCATAATGCAGGTAATAATACATTAAACATTTTTTCAGGTGTTATTATTTGGGATAAAAGTCTGGAAATATCATTTTGAATGATAGGGTTATCTTTATTTTTTTCTGTTTCAGTTATTAAATAATCAATAGCTTTATTACATGAGTAAATTATTTTATTATTATACATATCTGTTTCTATAAAATTATATGCATTTTGAAAAATCTCAGATGAAGAAGATTTTTTTTCTAAATTTCTCATTAGTTTTGCAGTTGGTGTATACTGACCTTTACCTGCATTTTTTTTATATAAAGGGGTTTCGCCTCTTTCGATGGCATGGATTTTTTCTTCTTTTGCATCAATTATTTTTTTGGATTCATTATAGTCGTCTTCGGCTATTCTTTTTAAAGCCAAAAGATAAATAGGATTCTTAATTTTGTTATATTCTCTTAAAGTGGTTTTGCTGCATGATATAAAATCTTTAGTATGTGGGATAAGAAATGTATTAAAAAAATTATCGTCATTTTCCCAATCAGAGTAATCGCTTAATTTGTTTTCGAGTAAAGTAGAAGTGTAACCGCTACCTTCGATTAAATCTTCAGATGTAATACGAGTATCTACTTTAAGAATGTTTTGATATTTATCTATAAGTTCATATGCTACAGAGAGTGGTCTGTTATTAACAATGCAATATATGAAAATTGCATCTTCCGCATCTCGCACATTTAATATATTATAACCGCATTTATTCATAAAATCTTTTGTTGTCACATAATCTGCTTTTAGTGCAAAGCAGATTTCTATAGGGGTTTTTCTTGATTTGAAATATGTTGCTTCATCATTAAACCAATTTATTATAGTTTTTTTGCTATATTTTTCTGTGTTGCAATCTTTGGATTGTTTTTCTAAAAGCAAAGTGAGGGTCTCAACATAATCATAATAAGTAAAAGAATCATTGGCTGTATTGGTTTTATTCATTAAATCCATGAGTAATTCAGAAGTTTTTTTGAAGTTTTTATTATTTGAAATATATTTAAGTGCTTCTTCAGCATCTGAAAATTTTATAAATTCTATATTTTCTTTGTCTAATTCTTCCTGAACCAGTTCAGCAATACTTTTTTTATCATCTTTATTCATATTATGATTCCCCCTTAAATTTTTTAATATTATATCTGATTAATATTCATAAATCAATCTAATTAATTTGGAATTTTGTTTTCCAAAGAAAAATAAATCCTGGTTTACAATATATATAAAGGAAAAAATATGGTAGATAATTTGGAAATTTGTTTTCCAAAGAAAAACAAAACCGGGATTACAATAAATATATAAAGAAAAAAATATTATATATAATTTGGAATTTTGTTTTCCGAAGTAGAGAAATTTTACTGATACAATGAAATTATAGAGAAAAATAACTAATGAAAAGGAGGAATATTATGAAAAACAACATTTTAAAAGGACTAAAAAAACTCACCGGATATCTTTTTAATACTTATAGTATTGAACCGGATTTTGAAGGCGTTACAGGTTATTTAAAAGAGAATGATCTGAAACCGGAAGAATGTTTAAGAAGAAAAGATTTCCGCGGAGAAAAAGCATTTACTATTGACTGTGCTGAATGTAAAGACATGGATGATGCAGTAAGCATCATTAAAACATCTATAGGATATAGACTTGGAGTACATATTGCGGATGTTGCAACATATATTCCTTTCGGAAGTGAACTTGATGAAATTGCTAATGATCGTGCTACTTCCATATACCTTCCACATCGTACCGTGCCGATGCTTCCCAAAGTGCTTACTAATGATTGCTGTTCGCTTAATCCGGGAGTAGAAAGGTATACGCTGTCAGTGATAATACATATTGATTTTAAAGGAAAAATAAAAAGGACTGAGATAACAAAGGGGAAAATTAAATCAAGAGTAAAAGGCATATACAGTGAAGTGAACCAAATATTTGATGGAACAGCTGATAAGAATGTAATAAAAAAATATGAAAAAGTATATGATGATTTGTTTGTTATGTCAGAACTATATAAGGTACTGCGTGATAAGCGTATAAGATTGGGAGCAAATACTGAGGATTCTGATAAACCTAAGATATCTGTCAGTAAGGACCATGTGGAACTTATTCCTAATAAGGAAGGAATAGCTGAAAATATGATAGAAGAATTTATGATTATTACAAATCAGGTGGTTGCTGAGTATTTGTATAACAATGATTTACCTGCAGTTTATAGAATTCAGGAAGAAAAAAATGATATGGCAGCATATGTGCCTGTCAAATCGCATCATGCTGATATGGCACTTGAAAGTTATACACACTTTACTTCACCTATACGAAGAGTTGCGGATTTAAAGAATCATCAGATTTTAACTATGCATTTAAATGGGGTAAGCAATAAATGTATCCATGATATGTTTGATGAAATCTTGCCTGATATATGTGAGAGAGCAACCAAAAGAAGTCGTACTGTAAGACAGATACAGGAAAATTGTGAAAAATATTGTTATGAGCAGTTTTTTATGCTTCATAAGGATAATAAATATGAAGGGGAGGTGACAGGGTTTAATTGTAAAAATCAACCTATAGTTAAGGTCAAAAATTACAACATCAATGTAATTGGATATGCATTGATAAATGTGACTATAGGTGACAATTATTCATTTAATGTGAGCGTATCACATAGTAACAAACTTTTTGCATGCAACCCTAAAAAACTTGCAGCATAGACAGGGCTTGCCAAAGTTTGGTTTCTTTGGAAGGAGGTGAATACTATGGAGATTATTGTATACGGAAATGCATTTGTAGCTAACAGCGATCCATGCTGTGGCGGAGCATATGATTATGACAATGATTCTAACTGCGTAGAGGATGAATAAATATCCGAACAGTTAGATCATACGGTGTGGTTTGAAATAGGTTTTTAAGCTGTCCGTAAGTCGACTAAATGACAGATTGTCGACTTACGGAGTAGCTTAAACCGGACAGATACCCCGAAAAGAAGGTGATTATGATGTATAAAAAATCGGCATATAACAATTATTATAACAACAAAGGTAAAGAATATATATGGAATTCCCTTACCGGTGCTATGGCACTTATAGATGAGCATGCTAAAGATATAATCGAAGGCCGGTGTGAGGAATCCGAAGATACGGAATTGGTAAAAATCCTTTTTAATAATGGCTTTTTTGTTAACCAAAATGAGGATGAGTATACCTTAGTTAAAGAAAGATGCATGAAACGTCTTAAAGATGATAATCCAAATGAGCTGAATCTGGTTATATCACCTACATTAAAATGTCAGTACAGATGCAGCTATTGCTTTGAAAATGGAAGAGATTCATATGCTTCTATGAATGATAAAGTTGAAAAGGCGGTGATGGATTTTGTAAAGCAAAAACTATGTATGACGGACTCGATAAAAAGATGTCGTATCAGCTGGTTCGGAGGCGAACCTCTTCTTAGAATTGATGTGATAGAAAGACTTAGTAATTATTTTATGAAATTATGTGATGATAATGGTATCGAGTATACGGCATCGATTATTACCAACGGAAGAGATCTGACTGATTCAGCGGCAAAAAAACTTAAAGCACTTAATGTAAAAAAAGTGCAGATATCCGTTGATGGAACAAAGAAGCTGTATTGTGAAAGAAAGAAGGCGACAGAAGAAGATTATGAGAAAACGATAAATAATATCGAAAATGCTTCGGAGATTTTAGACAAAATAGTTATAAGATTAAATGTAAGCGATGATAATTTTACTGATGCATATAATCTTGCAGATGAACTATTAGACAGACATGGACTTAAGGGCAAGATTAAGATTAGTCCGGCATGTACAATAGAAGGCTCTTATGAGGCAAGAAAAAAACACTATAAAGAATATATAGCATTTGAAAAAGAATACAAAGCTTACATAGAAGGCAGATATGGTAAAAAAAGTTATCATACTAAGATACCATGTGCCAGAGGCACAGTTTGTACTTTGGCTGCGGTAAATAATTTCTGTATAGGACCATCAGGTGAACTATATAAATGTGAGCATCATTTTGGCAGACATCAGTATATAGTAGGAAGTGTTTTTGATGGGGCAGACAGTAAAAAGCAGGAAGATTATCTTGCTGTATGTGAGGAAACTATTGATAAAAAGGAATGTATTAAATGTTCTGTGTTTCCGGTATGCATGGGTGGATGTCCTAATGCAACTATCGGAAAAATCATGAACTATGATTGTGACAGCTATAAGAATCATCTGATATATAAAGCTGTCGAACCAAGGTTATGATGTGTAATTAGTAAATGTTGTGGTTAGTAAATTGTGTATTTAGAGAAAGGAGAGTATCTGACAAAGCTTCAGATACGGAAAATTATTATGATGAATTTAAAAATGGGTATTTGTTATCTTGAAAAAGAAGATTTAGATATGATTGAAAAAGTTGACAGCTCTCTTTGTGGTGATGAACTTTGTTCTGTTGTGGGAAGTGTTTCAATAAGTGATATGGCATTAACTATGATAAGACCATATGGATGCAGTGAATATGACTTAATCAGAAATGCAAGTATTTTATCATTGATAGCTGTAAGAAGTTGTGTAAATAATACTAATAAGTTTGGTTACAATGTTTCTATAAGCAGATCCGACACAGTCAAAGAGAACTATTATATAAGTGTGGATGGTATGAATGTTATACATATCTGTGATGATTGGGACGATGGTGGCTGGAAGATTCTCTTTTTAAATCCTGCATTTATAAATGATCCGTATAATGATAATATGTTAAAGGCGGTTATAAAGGCGTATTGTTAGACACCGAAAAAATTTAATAAGAAAGGGATGAGCGTATATGGGAAAGGTATATAAATTTAGTGACAGAAAAGGTGGCTTTATTTTTACAAATAAAGAAGGATATAATGTTGTGCTTCCGGAAATGATAGGAAGGGCATATGAAAATGTGAGAGGAAATAAGGTGTCGGTATTTATTGCCGGCAAGCTCACATATACAAGTGAGTTCTGCGAAATTGTAAAAGGTTATGTGCCGCTTAAAAAAGAAGATGGAGAAAAAACGGTTGACGTTGCAAAATTATTAATGGCACAAAATAATCTAAAGTCTATGCTGGAAGATCATAAAACCATTGCATTAAGCGATATAAAGAGATTTCCTGATTATTATCTATACAGAGAAGAAAAAAATGCAATTCTTTTCGTGAAGTGCGACGGAGGCGTTATGGGATGTGGTTGGTATGGTGAACCTGAAAGTTCTAAAAAAGGTCTCATGATGTGTGCATTTATTCTTTATGCACTTGGATTTATAAATGCGGGAAATGATGCGGTTTTGTGGGAGAGTACATACAGATACCTGCTATATGAAACAAATTTGGGAGTACCTGAAAAATATGATAGTATTATACTGAATGCTCTCGAAGATAAGGTGGCAAATAAAAATAATCTTCCGTGGCCAAAATAAGGAGGGATATTATGGATAAAAAAGTAATTGATTTATTTAAATTTACAGATGATGAACTTTCCGATGAAGAATTGGACAGATTATACGTCAGTAATTATAGAAAAAATCAAAAGGATATTGGAAATAATAGTGCTATATCACCATTATTTTATCAGCTGTCAGCACTTTCGGTTTGCATTATAGCGCTTGTTTTTGACCGACCAATATCGCTGAAATTGCTGATTGCCATGTCTCTTTTTAGCGGAGCTGCTTTGGACATTTTATATTTATTTGCAAGACTGATGCGTTATGGTAAGGTAAATACCAAGGATGTTTTGATAACTGTTTCAGCAGGCATAATGGGGATTTTGCTTTTTATCATGAACGGAAGTGGAATATTGCTTTAAATATATAAATGTTTAGGAAAGATTTTATCCTCAATTTTAAAGTATAGGATAATGGTATGTTTTCAAAATAATACTATTCAAAATAATATTTTTATTGAGAAATTATCAATAATGTATTAAAATATATTCTATATTTTATGTAACGAGGATTTATGGAGGCAGGACTATGTCGGACTTTGGCAGAAAGGCAATCAAGGTTTTTGATTATGTATTTAAAACTAAGACGGCACTTAACTTTGGTGCGCTTTTTTCTGACGGAACGGAATTCTACCGTTCTCCTTCGGAAGTTGCTAAGGGTGGCTCTGTAAAGCTAAGATTCAGAACATCGGCAAATAATGTAGATGGAGTCTATGTCATATGCAACGGTGAGCGTTTCAAAATGTCTGTTGAGCAAAGTGATGATTTCTTTGATTATTATTCATATACTATCCCAAGAGTCGATGAGGAGATAGATTACTTCTATGAGATAAAAGCGGGAAATGTGACCTGTTATTATAATAAACTTGGTACACAGAATCACAACAATGATGATTATAATTTCAGCATAGTTCCTGATTTCTTTGTACCTTCATGGGCTAAGGGTGCGGTATTTTATCAGATATTTGTGGATAGATTTTGCAATGGTGATGAGTCAAATGATGTGCTTGATAACGAGTACTGTTATATCGGCGAGGGTACGAGACGTGTAACTGACTGGTCAAAATATCCGGATACAATGGATGTAAGGTCTTTCTATGGAGGTGACCTGCAGGGGGTAATTAATAAGCTTGATTACCTGAAGGATTTGGGCGTTGATGTTATTTATCTTAATCCTATATTTGTTTCACCTTCAAATCATAAGTATGACATACAGGATTATGATTATATAGATCCACATTATGGTGTTATTGTCAAAGATGATGGAGATTGTCTTCCTGAGGGTTCAAAGACCAACAAGGATTCAACAAGATATATCAACAGAGTGACAAGCAAAGAAAACCTGGAAGCAAGTAATGCGCTTTTTGTAAAGCTCGTCGACGAGGTGCATAGAAGAGGTATGAAAATCATCCTCGACGGAGTATTTAATCACTGTGGGTCATTTAATAAATGGCTCGATAGAGAGTGTATCTATGAAAATCAGGAAGGTTATGACAAGGGCGCATATGTTGATGCGGAAAGTCCGTATAGAAGCTTCTTTAAATTTCAGGATCCTTGGCAGTGGCCGTATAATCCGACCTACAATGGCTGGTGGGGGCATGATACTCTTCCAAAACTTAATTATGAGGAGTCGGAAAAACTCTATGAGTATATTATGAGAATTGGTGAGAAATGGGTTTCACCACCATTTAATGCCGACGGATGGAGGCTTGATGTAGCTGCAGACCTTGGCTATACTGAGGATTTTAATCATAAATTCTGGCGTGATTTCAGAGAAAGAGTAAAAAAAGCCAATCCCAATGCGATTATCTTGGCTGAGCATTATGGGGATGCCAAGTCCTGGCTTTTGGGTGACCAGTGGGATACGGTTATGAACTATGATGCATTTATGGAGCCGATTACATGGTTTTTAACCGGTGTGGAAAAGCACAGTGATGAGTTTAGAGGCGATTTGCTGGGTAATCCGGATGCATTTACCGGGGCACTCAGGCATCATATGTCCAGGTTTAACCAAAACTCTCTTGAGATTGCCATGAATGAGCTTTCAAACCATGACCATTCGAGATTCCTCACAAGAACCAACAGAAAGGTTGGACGACTTCATACTATGGGACCTGAGGCGGCCAATGAAGGTATAAATAAGGGCGTATTTAGAGAGGCAGTTGTATTTCAGATGACATGGCCGGGTGCGCCTACCATATATTATGGTGATGAGGCAGGAGTCTGCGGTTGGACAGATCCGGATAACAGAAGAACCTACCCTTGGGGACATGAAGATTGGGATTTGATTAATTTCCACAAGGATATAATAAAAATTCATAAGGAAAATCCGGCACTTATGAAGGGCTCCGTTAAATTTTTGTATGGTGGCTACAAAGTGGTTGCGTACGGAAGATTTACAGACAGACAAGCAGTTGTCGTTATATTAAATAATGATTACAATGAACAGACACATGATATACATGTTAGGCGTGTGGGTGCTCACAGTGGCAATATTTTCACTCAGATTATTCAGACAACAGAGGAAGGCTACAACATGGACAGAGTAGATTATATAATAAAGGGAAATCTTTTGCATATTACAGTGCCTAAGATTTCTGCAACAGTTCTAAAATGTGATTTGTAATTTATCAGGTTATGATTTTTTGACATAATTATCCGGCGTGCGATTTGGTGCGTGCACGCCGGTTCGGAGGATAATAATGAAGGAATTGATTGAAGAAAAATGGGAAGAAATCCTTTCCCTTCTGGAAACACAGTATGATATCTCAGGCATAATGATAAACACATGGATTCGTTCTCTTAAAATATATGAAGTAAAGGATAATACAGTATATTTTTATGTAGATGAAAAGCTTGGTGAAAATGCTGTTAAGTTTTTGCACAGAAAAGAATTCGATTTATTTTTACTGTCTTCAATAAGGGAGACATTAAATGATGTAAATATAGAAATAGTAATTGATGAAAAGAAGAATTTTATAAAAGAGGAAGAAGAGAAAGTTGAAGTTACGGATTCATATAAAGAAGCAGTTAGCAGAAGTAACTTGAATCCTAAATACACCTTTGAAACCTTTGTGGTCGGTGATGGTAACAGACATGCACATGCTACCTGCCTTGCGGTTGCGGACATGCCTGCACAGGACAATTTTAACCCTTTGTTTTTATATGGCAATGCAGGACTTGGTAAGACTCACCTTATGCAGTCAATCGCGCACTACATACTGAAAAAGAACAGCGAGGCAAGCGTATTGTATGTTCCTTCAGAGCAGTTTACAAATGAAATAATAGATGCGATAAAAAATCAAAAGGTTAATGAATTTAGGGATAAATATAGGAAGGTAGATGTACTTCTGATTGATGATATTCAGTTTATCATCGGTAAGGATAGTACTCAAAATGAGTTTTTTAATACCTTTAATGTGCTTTACAATGACAAGAAACAGATTATTCTTTCGTCTGATAAACCGCCTAAGGAGATTAAAACTCTTGATGCGAGACTCATTTCCAGATTTGAGTGTGGTGTACCGATAGATATCCACGAACCGGATTACGAGACTCGTATGGCAATTCTAAAAAATAAAGCAGAGTCGGATCATCTTACCAGAATTCCGGAGGAGGTATTTATATATATTGCGGAAAATATTACCAACAACGTCAGAGAGCTTGAGGGTGCTTTAAATAAGATAAGTATATTCTCAAAGCTTATGAACGAAGAGGTAACTTTAGAGCGTGCAAAGGAATCTCTCAAGGATATTATCAATAAGGACAGCAATGTTACACTTACTCCTGACATGATAATTAACGTGGTTTCGGAGCATCTTAATATATCTCCAAATGATATCCGTTCAAAGAAGAGAAATCAGGATATAGCTACGGCCAGACAGATTGTTATGTATCTTTGCAGGCAGTATGTTGTGATATCGCTTCAATCCATCGGCAATGCTGTCGGCGGAAAAGATCATACAACCGTTATGAACGGTATCAAGAGAATAGAGGATAAGATGAAGACGGATGCGTCCTTTAAAAATACTATGGATACCATAATTAAAAAGCTTAATCCTGTTACATAGGTATTGATATCCGCAAACTAATATACGAGATTTTATATACGAAAAAGATAAATGTAAAAAAGTACAGAATAATCGAACAATTGTTCTGTACTTTTTTATCCCTTTGTGTTATAGTAGATTATTATATGAAAAAGCTTTGCTTGTGAAAGTAAAGTTATTTGTATTGTACAGAGAAAGTATAACTGTTTGTTATTTGATTTGTTTATGAAAAATGGAGATTGATATGGATCATTTTGAGTTAGTATCTGAATATGCGCCGACAGGAGATCAGCCGGAGGCTATAGCAGGTCTTGTGGATGGATTTAAGCAGGGTAAGAAGCAGCAGACTCTGCTTGGTGTAACCGGTTCAGGTAAGACATTTACCATGGCCAATGTAATTGCAGCTTTAAATAAACCAACACTTATTATATCCCACAATAAAACTCTTGCGGCACAGCTTTACAGCGAGTTTAAGGCATTTTTTCCTCACAATGCCGTTGAGTATTTTGTTTCATATTATGATTACTATCAGCCTGAAGCATACGTTCCGCAGACGGATACGTATATAGCAAAGGATTCTTCCATAAATGATGAGATAGATAAGATGCGTCACAGTGCCACGGCAGCGCTCATCGAGCGAAAGGATGTAATAGTTGTTTCGTCTGTTTCCTGTATATACGGTATAGGTGATCCTGAAGATTATAAATCCATGATGATTTCCTTAAGACCGGGTATGAATAAGGACAGGGATGAGGTTATACGTGAGCTTGTGGATATCCAGTATACCAGAAATGATATGGATTTCTCGAGAGGTAATTTCAGAGTCAAGGGAGATGTGGTAGATGTACTTCCGGTTTCTACATTTGAGGATGGTCTTCGTATAGAGTTTTTCGGAGATGAGATAGACAGGATAGTCGAGTTTGATCCTCTAACCGGTGAGATAAAAAAATCTCTTTCCTTTGCGTGTATCTTCCCTGCTTCACACTATGTGGTTGCCAGTGATAAGCTCGAAAAGGCGATAGTGGATATAGAGGAAGAGCTTGAGGAAAGAGTAAAGTACTTTAAGGAAAATGATAAACTTCTTGAAGCCCAGAGAATAAAAGAACGTACGGAGTTTGATATGGAGATTCTTAAGGAAACCGGCTTTTGCTCGGGAGTTGAGAATTACTCCAGAGTTCTGGCGGGTTTAGAGCCGGGGGCAACGCCTAATACTCTGCTCAAATTTTTCAACGGCGATTATCTTATTATAATAGATGAGTCACACATTACCCTTCCGCAGATAAGGGGTATGTATGCGGGTGACAGAGCGAGAAAACAGACACTTGTGGATTACGGCTTCAGACTTCCGTCTGCTCTTGATAACAGACCTCTTAATTTTGAAGAATTTGAGGAAAGAGTGGATGATATAATGTATGTATCCGCTACTCCTTCTATCTACGAAAAAGAGCATGAACAAAACCGTGTTGAGCAGATTATAAGACCTACGGGACTTCTTGATCCGGTTATAGATGTAAGACCTGTAGAGGGACAGATAGATGATTTAGTGGCTGAGGTTAAAAAGGAAACAGAGCAGGGACATAAGATTTTGGTTACTACTCTTACCAAGCGCATGGCAGAAGATTTGACAGACTATATGAAGCAGCTTGATATCAAGGTTAAGTATCTTCATTCTGACATAGATACTCTTGAGCGAATCGAGATAGTCCGGGATTTAAGACTTGGAGTGTTTGATGTACTGGTAGGAATCAATCTTTTAAGAGAGGGACTTGATATACCGGAGATAACACTTGTAGCCATACTTGATGCGGATAAGGAGGGCTTCCTTCGTTCAGAAACCTCACTTGTTCAGACCATAGGTCGTGCCGCAAGAAATGTTGATGGACATGTTATAATGTATGCCGATGTAATAACCGACTCCATGCGCCACGCGATAGAAGAAACCAATAGAAGAAGAAAGCTTCAGGATGAATACAATAAGGAACATGGCATAACCCCTGAAACTATCAAGAAAAACATAAGAGATATAATTTCTGTTGAGCTGGATGAGGAAGAGGTAAAGAACAGCCGCAAGTATTCAAAGGATCCTGAATCCATGACTAAGAAGGAACTTAAGGCTGAGATAGAAAGACTTACAAAACGCATGAATAAAGCGGCAGCAGAGCTTGATTTTGAAAATGCAGCCATCATAAGAGATGAATTAAAGGAGCTAAAGATTAAGCTTCGTGACTATGACGATTAATTTTCAAATCATCAGATAAATTAATTAAACTGTAATTTTTAATTTGAGTATTATTAATCATGAATTATAAAAAATGTAAATTTGTGAATAATAAAAGTATGGGATAGCAGATACTGTAAAAGTATGTGAAAGAATTAATATTAATAATATATTTTAAGGAGGACAAGAAGATGTATAGAGACGAGATGATTTCAGAGATTTCCATGAGATGCAACATACCTGTTGAGGATGTAGCAGATGTGCTTGAGGAAGAGGAAAACATAATCGAAGAGGAGAGATACTGCAAGAAGAGAAAGAAAAAGATTGCCTTTGCCTGCTTTATGACTACAGCAATTGCCGCAGGCTGCGCAGCAGTTTATATCCTCAACCGGAAAAATAAGCTTGATATCGAGAAAGCTAAGAATGAAATTGAAAAGATGATGAAGAAGTATGTTGACAAGGTGGAGAATAAGGTAGAAAAAATAAAGAACGAGTATCTGCCGGAGAGATAAAATGAGTGAGCACAAGTACATTACGATAAAGGGTGCGAGAGAGCACAATCTAAAAAGCATAGATATAAAGATTCCGAGAGATAAATTTGTTGTTCTTACCGGACTTTCAGGTTCTGGTAAGTCGTCCCTTGCATTTGATACAATATATGCAGAAGGACAAAGAAAGTATATGGAATCCCTGTCTTCATATGCCAGACAGTTCCTTGGACTTTCGGATAAGCCGGATGTTGATTCCATAGAAGGACTTTCACCATCCATATCAATTGACCAGAAGTCTACTAACAGGAATCCGCGTTCTACTGTGGGTACAGTTACTGAGATATATGATTATCTAAGACTGCTTTATGCGCGTATAGGTATACCGCATTGTCCTAAGTGTGGAAAAGAGATATCGAGACAGACTGTGGATCAGATGGTTGATGATATCATGGAATTGCCGGAGGGAACAAAGTTTCAACTTCTTGCCCCTGTTATAAGAGGAAGAAAGGGTGAACACACAAAGCTTCTTGCGCATGCGAGAAAGACAGGCTTTGTAAGAGCGATAATTGACGGAAATTTATACGATTTGAGCGAAGAGATAGAGCTTGAAAAAAATAAAAAGCATAATATCGATATAGTTGTGGACAGACTTGCTGTTAAGGAAGGTATAGAATTAAGACTTGGAGAATCCATAGAGACAGTTCTTAAGATGTCTGAAGGACTGCTTAAGGTAGATGTAATCGGAGGAGAGATGCTAAGTTTCTCTGACAGCTTTTCGTGTCCTGATTGCGGTATAAGCATAGATGAGATAGAACCGAGAAGTTTTTCCTTTAACAATCCTTTCGGTGCATGTCCATGTTGTACCGGTCTTGGTTTTAAGCGTGAGTTTGATATAGACTTGATGATACCGGATACAAGCCTGTCCATCAATGATGGTGCTATCGCTGTGCTTGGATGGCAGTCGGCAGGAAAGGAAAGCAGCTACACACATGCTACCCTCGAAGCACTGGCTGAAAAATATAAGTTCTCTCTTGATAAACCTTTTGAAAAGCTTTCCGACAGGGCAAAGCATGTACTTATATATGGTACCGATGGTGAAACCATAAAGGTTCATTATCACAGCAAGAGAGTCTCAAATGCTGAGTATAATGTGGAGTTTGAGGGTCTCATAGAAAATGTAAAAAGAAGATATCGCGAGTCTTCGGAAAGCATAAAGGCTGAATATGAGAGTTATATGACCATTACCCCATGTGATGTATGTGGCGGAAAAAGGCTTAAGCCTGAGTCACTTGCGGTTACCGTCAGTGATAAAAATATATCTGAGATAACAGAGATGTCTATTGTAAGACTAAATGAGTTTCTCAATAATATGAACCTTACGGAAAGACAGATATCCATAGGACATCAGGTTATTAAGGAGATAAAGGCAAGGGTCGGATTTTTGGTAAATGTCGGACTCGAATACCTTTCGCTTGCCAGAGCAACAGGTACTCTTTCAGGTGGAGAAGCACAGCGTATAAGGCTTGCCACCCAGATAGGTTCAGGACTCATGGGCGTGGCATATATTCTCGATGAGCCGAGTATAGGACTTCATCAAAGGGACAATGACAAGCTTCTTTCAGCTCTTAAAAACTTAAGAGATTTGGGTAATACACTTATAGTTGTAGAGCATGATGAAGATACCATGTATGCTGCTGATTATATAGTGGATATAGGTCCGGGAGCAGGTGCTAACGGCGGAGAGGTTGTAGCGGCAGGAACCGTTCAGGACATTATAGATTGTCCGGAGTCAATAACGGGAGCCTATCTTAGCAGAAAGATAACCATACCTGTTCCAAAGGAAAGAAAGACACCGGCAGGCTTTATTGAGGTTGTGGGAGCAAGGGAAAATAATCTTAAAAATATTAATGTTAAATTCCCGCTTGGCGTTATGACCTGTGTAACCGGAGTTTCAGGTTCGGGAAAAAGCTCTCTTGTAAATGAGATACTTTACAAAAGACTTGCAAGAGAATTAAACCGCGCCAAGATTAAAGCCGGAAATCATGACAAAATTAAAGGACTTGACCAGCTGGATAAGATAATCAATATTGACCAGTCGCCTATAGGACGTTCGCCAAGATCCAATCCGGCAACCTATACGGGAGTATTTGATCTTATAAGGGATTTGTTTGCCAATACCAAGGATGCCAAGGCAATGGGATATAATAAAGGAAGATTCTCATTTAATGTATCCGGAGGAAGATGTGAAGCCTGCAAGGGTGACGGTATAATCAAAATCGAGATGCATTTCCTGGCAGATGTATATGTGCCTTGCGAGGTATGTAAGGGAAAGAGATATAACAGAGAGACCCTTGAGGTTAAGTATAAAGGAAAAAGCATATATGACGTGCTTGACATGACTGTGGATGAGGCGTGTGAGTTCTTTGAAAATGTTCCACTTATATTAAGGAAGATAGAGACCTTAAGAGATGTAGGACTTGGATACATTAAGCTTGGACAACCATCAACCACTCTTTCCGGTGGTGAGGCTCAACGTATCAAGCTTGCTACCGAGCTTAGCAGAAGAAGTACCGGAAGAACCATATATGTTCTTGACGAACCGACAACAGGACTTCACTTTGCAGATGTTCATAAGCTTGTAAATATATTACAAAAGCTTTGTGAGGGAGGCAACACAGTCGTTGTTATAGAACATAATCTGGATGTGATAAAAACTGCCGATTATATCGTAGATATGGGACCTGAAGGTGGAGAAAACGGTGGAACGGTAGTTGCAACGGGTACTCCTGAAGAGGTAGCAAAGATTAAGAAATCCTATACAGGACAGTATTTAAAGAAATATCTAAAGGGATAGGGTTTGAGATTCTAAAGATTTTTATCATAAAAAAATTTCTTATATAAAAAAGATATTCTTATTTAAGGGTCTTATAAAATAAAGATGATAAATTGAGTAATAATTTCTCATTTATCATCTTTATTTTTAATCAATCTTATAGTATAATATAGGAAGGTTGTTAGGCTATGCTAATATAGTCACGAACATCAAAATAAATAAACGGAGGATGTCACAATGTTAGTTTCAGCAAAGGAAATGCTTGAAAAGGCTGTTGCAGGCGGATATGCTGTAGCACAGTTCAACATCAATAATCTCGAGTGGACAAAGTCAGTTCTTCTTGAGTGTGAGGAGCTTAAGACACCTGTTATACTTGGTGTATCAGAAGGCGCCGGTAAGTATATGACAGGATTTAAGACAGTTGCAGCTATGGTTAAGGCTATGGATGAGTCACTTGGAATCACAGTTCCTGTAGCTCTTCATCTTGATCATGGTTCATACGAAGGAGCTAAGGCTTGTATAGAGGCAGGATTTACTTCTATCATGTTTGATGGCTCATCACTCCCTCTTGAGGAGAATATTGAAAAGACTAAAGAGCTTGTTGCTATCTGTAACGAAAAGGGAATTTCCCTTGAGGCAGAGGTAGGCGGTATCGGCGGTGAAGAAGACGGTGTCGTTTCAACAGGTGAGTGTGCTGATCCTGAAGAGTGTAAGCAGGTTAATGACTTAGGTGTTACAATGCTTGCATGCGGTATCGGTAATATCCACGGTAAGTATCCGGAAAACTGGGCAGGACTTCAGTTTAACGTTCTTGAGAGTATCAAGGCTGTTACAGGTAATACTCCACTTGTACTTCACGGTGGTTCAGGTATACCTGATGAGCAGATTAAGAAAGCAATCTCTATGGGTGTTGCTAAGGTTAATGTAAATACAGAGTGTCAGCTTGTATTTGCTGCTGCAACACGTAAGTACATAGAGGCTGGTAAGGATCTTGAAGGTAAGGGTTATGACCCACGTAAGCTTCTTGCTCCGGGTGCTCAGGCAATCAGAGATGAGGTTAAGGATCGTGTAGCTGTATTTGGTTCAGCAGGCAAGGCCTAAATCCTATAACAACCAATTAATAAGAGTGCAGAGGTTGAAAAATCTCTGCACTTTTTGTATAATGGCAATGATAATTGTTATAGAGCTGTATGCATATACAAATTTTAATAATATAATGGGGAGGAAATATTAAATGAATCAAAATGGCAAGAAATCAAAGGGCAATTGCATAGCTACCATAATATTGTTTGGATTTTTTAGTCTCCTTCTTGTAGGTTTTGGAATTATAAATCTAATAAATCATGGGGATTATTATTTTGGACATGCACAGGATATAAGTGATATGACGGCTGATGGTACCAGTCCACAAAAAGGTGAGTATGTTCAGGTAGGGGTAGATGTCTGCTTTGATTGGTATGCAGAAACAACGCATAAAGTAAACGGAATCCCTACAGGTAAGGAGCAGCATTGTATAATAATGCTTGAAAATGGAGATATTATGTCACTTACTGTTAAGGGTAAGAAGAATTATGCAAAGATAGACGAGGTTATTGATGCTACCTGGGACTATATGTATGATGAGACGGGTATGAAATCCCTTCATACACCTGTAATATTTGAAGGAAAGATAACCAGTGTTGGTTCTGAAGTTAGCAAGTATTATAGAGATTATATGAGTGATTTATCTGATGGCTTTTATAATGCATGGGGTTACAGACCTAATTATTATGAGCTTACAATAGATACAACGGATAATAAACTGTCAACTCTTGGCTACTATATAGGTGGTGCGCTCATTGCAGCACTCTTCGTGTTTGTTATTGTTTCAAACATTAAAACATTAAAGGCTTTAAAGGCTGCTGACAAAGCAGGCTATGACAGCAATGCATATATGCAGAACAGACAAAATAATTTGTACGGCAGCAATCAGGATAATATATATGGAAATGATATAGCGGGATATAGCAGTAATTCTGCCAATACTACCAATAATAATTATGGAAACGATATATCAGGTTATTCCAATATGCCGGAAAATAGCTATGTAAATGATATAGTAAACGGCAATCAGAATGATAATAATGGGGGATTTGGTATTTAAAGTAAAAAAAATAAAAAAAGTTCTTGCATTATGATTTCACATGTTATATAATGGCTATTGCTGTGACATTGATAGCGTTGAAGCGGAGGTTGCCGCTTAAGCATTTAAGCGGGTTTTTCGTGGAGCGAATGTCAATTAATAATAACTGGCGACAAGTCACTGTACTTAATAACCATCTGCCAATGGGCAGAGATGACGTGTGAAATCATAATGAAGAAATTTATGACACACACGGGAAAGTTGTACAGTCACCGCTTGTCGTACTGAAACAAAGTGCGAAAAGGAGGCGGCTTTTTTTATGGCAAGTCAAATTATGAGAATCACATTGAAGGCATATGATCATAAGTTAATTGATCAGGCAGCTAAGCAAATCATTGAAACTGTAAAGAGTACAGGTGCAAAGGTAAGCGGTCCTGTTCCAATGCCTACTAAGGTTGAGAAGATCACAATCTTAAGAGCTGTTCATAAGTATAAGGATTCAAGAGAACAGTTCGAGCAGAGAACTCACAAGAGACTCATCGACGTTATATCACCATCACAGAAGACAATCGATGCTCTTCAGAAGATGGATATGTCAGCTGGCGTATACGTAGACGTTAAGATGAAGTAATCAGAAACAAAAAGTTATGCAGTAAATACCTAATTACATCCTATTAAAATAAGAAAGGATGAATTTAGTATGATTGCTTCGGCAATCCGCTGTGAATTAAATTAGGAGGAAATTAAAAATGAAGAAAGCTATTTTAGCAACAAAAGTCGGAATGACTCAAATCTTCAACGAAGATGGTGTATTAACACCGGTAACAGTATTAGAGGCCGGACCATGTGTTGTAACTCAGGTAAAAACAGTTGATAATGACGGTTACGATGCAATTCAGGTAGGTTTTGGCGAAAAGAAAGAAAAAGTAGTTACAAAGGATGTTTCAGGAAAGAAAGTTATCAGAAACCCACATGGTGCTGGTAAGGCTGAAGTTGGACATTTCAAGAAAGCAGGAACTACACCTAAGAGATTCGTAAGAGAATTCAGAGTAGAAAATGTAGCTGATTACACTGCAGGTGAGAGCGTAATAAAGGCTGACATCTTCGCAGAGGGTGATAAGGTTGATGTAACTGCTAAGTCAAAGGGTAAAGGATATGCAGGTGGTATCAAGAGATACGGAATGCGTTCAGGCCCTTCAGCTCATGGTTCAAAGTACCATCGTCATGCTGGTTCAAATGGTTCTGCAACTACTCCGGGTAGAGTATTTAAGGGTAAGAAGATGCCTGGACATATGGGTAACGTAAGAGTTACAGTACAGAATCTTGAGATAGTTAAGATAGATGTTGAGAACAATGTAATTTTGGTAAAGGGTGCCGTTCCTGGACCAAAGAAATCATTAGTAATGATTAAGGAAACAGTAAAGGTTGGCAAATAAGCCGGTCTTTAAGGAAGGAGGAACATTAGATGGCAACAGTAGCAGTTTATAACATCGAAGGTAAAGAAGTTGATAAGCTTGAGCTTAATGACAACGTGTTCGGTGTTGAGATAAATGAAACATTATTACACAAGGCAGTTGTTACACAGTTAGCAAACAACCGTCAGGGAACACAGAGTGCAAAGACTCGTTCAGAGGTTTCCGGTGGTGGTAGAAAGCCTTGGAGACAGAAGGGAACAGGTCATGCAAGACAGGGTTCCATCAGAGCTCCACAGTGGGCAGGCGGTGGTGTTGTATTTGCACCAAAGCCAAGAGATTACTCTAAGAAGATGAATAAGAGAGAAAAGCAGATAGCGATAAAGTCAGCTCTTACTTCAAAGGTAAATGATGAGAAGTTCATCGTAGTAGATGAGTTTAACTTAGATGAGATTAAGACTTCTAACTTCGTTAAGATTTTAGATGCACTTAAGGCTCCAAAGGCACTTGTAGTTACTAAGGGTAAGGATGAGAAGGTTGTTCTTTCAGCAAGAAACATCCCAACTGTTAAGACTACAATGTCAAGCTCAATCAATGTATATGATATCCTTAACTATGATTCACTTGTAATCACTAAGGATGCGGTAGCAGCAATCGAGGAGGTGTATGCATAATGGCAGATATTAAATATTATGACGTAATACTTAAGCCTGTACTTACAGAGAAGAGTATGAACGCAATGGCAGAGAAGAAATACACTTTCCTTGTACATCCTGATGCAACTAAGAGTCAGGTAAAGGAAGCTGTTGAGAAGATGTTTGAAGGAACTAAGGTTGCAAAGGTTAACACTATGAACTATGACGGTAAGACAAAGAGACGTGGAATGACCTATGGCAAGACTGCTAAGACAAAGAAGGCAGTAGTTCAGCTTACAGCTGAGAGCGCAGATATCGAGCTCTTCGAGGGTCTGTAAGATAGATAAATCATACGCAGTAAAGCGTGATAATAAATCGTAAATCGAAAGGAGAAATAAAATGGGAATTAAGACATATAACCCATATACACCTTCAAGAAGGAATATGACTGGTCTTGATTTTGAGGAGATTACAACAAGCACTCCTGAGAAATCACTCCTTGCTAAGAAAAAGAAGACAGCAGGACGTAATAACCAGGGTAAGATAACTGTTAGACATCATGGTGGTGGAAACAGACAGAAGTACAGAATAATAGATTTCAAGAGAAATAAGGATGATATACCTGCAAAGGTTGCATCAATTGAGTATGATCCAAACAGAACAGCAAATATAGCGCTTCTTCATTATGCTGATGGAGAGAAGGCATATATAATCGCTCCTGTTGGATTAAAGGTTGGCGATGAGCTTATGAACGGTGCAAAGGCAGAGGTTAAGGTTGGTAACTGCTTACCACTTTCAGAAATCCCTGTTGGTACTGAGATTCATAACATTGAGCTTTATCCTGGAAAGGGCGGACAGCTTGTTCGTTCAGCAGGTAACTCAGCACAGCTCATGGCTAAGGAAGGTAAGTATGCTACATTAAGGCTTCCTTCAGGCGAAATGAGAATGGTTCCAATTATCTGTCGTGCAACAATCGGTCAGGTTGGAAACATCGAGCATGGACTTGTAAATGTTGGTAAAGCAGGACGTACACGTCATATGGGTATCAGACCTACAGTTCGTGGTTCCGTTATGAACCCTAACGACCATCCACACGGTGGTGGTGAAGGTAGAACCAGTATCGGTAGACCGGGTCCTTCTACTCCTTGGGGTAAGCCGGCACTTGGCTTAAAGACAAGAAAGAAGAACAAGCAGTCTAACAAGCTGATAATCAGAACAAGAGACGGAAAGAACGTTAAGTAAGGAGGGTAAACTATATGGCTCGTTCATTAAAAAAAGGACCATTTGCA
>JAFUGL010000044.1 GCA_017469405.1 Lachnospiraceae bacterium
GGAAGAAAGTATAAGCTTCCTTTTGTACAGCTTGTAAACGGTAAGGGAGAAATGACTGAAAATACTCCTTACGCAGGAATGTTTGTTAAGGATGCAGATAAGCCTATCCTTATGGATCTTGAAAAGGCAGGACTTTTATTTGATGCTCCTAAGTTTGAGCATGATTATCCATTCTGTTGGAGATGTGATACACCGCTTATATACTATGCAAGAGATACCTGGTTCATCGAGATGACCAAGGTTAGGGATAAGCTGGTTAAAAATAATAATACTGTAAACTGGATACCTGAAGGTATCGGTAAGGGACGTTTCGGAGCATGGCTTGAAAATGTTCAGGACTGGGGACTTTCACGTAACCGTTACTGGGGAACTCCTCTTAATATCTGGGAGTGTGAGTGCGGTAAGAGACATGCCATAGGCTCAAGAGAAGAGCTTAAGTCCATGAGTAAAAACTGCCCTCCCGATATAGAACTTCACCGTCCGTATATAGACGATGTAACCATCACTTGTCCTGATTGCGGCAAGGAGATGAAGAGAGTTCCTGAGGTTATCGACTGCTGGTTTGATTCAGGTGCGATGCCATTTGCACAGTGGCACTATCCATTTGAAAATAAGGAAATATTTGATGATAATTTCCCTGCTGACTTTATAAGTGAGGCAGTTGACCAGACCAGAGGATGGTTCTATTCTCTTATGGCGATATCGACACTTTTATTTGACAAGGCACCTTACAAGAATGTAATTGTTTTGGGTCATGTGCTTGATAAAGACGGAAATAAGATGTCCAAGTCAAAGGGAAATGCCGTTGATCCTATGGAAGCACTTAATAAGTACGGTGCAGATGCCATCAGATGGTACTTCTACAGCAATTCGGCTCCATGGCTTCCTAACAGATTCCATGAGGATGCAATTGTTGAAGGTCAGAGAAAGTTTATGGGAACTCTTTGGAACACCTATGCTTTCTATGTACTTTACGCAGAGATTGATCAGTTTAATCCAACTGAATATAGATTAGAATATGATAAGCTTTCCGTTATGGATAAGTGGCTTTTATCAAAGCTTAACACTATGGTTAAGATAGTTGATGAGAGCCTGGGCGCTTACAAGATACCGGAGGCAACAAAGGCACTTTCGGAGTTCGTTGATGATTTGAGTAACTGGTATGTAAGACGCTGCCGTGAGCGTTACTGGGCAAAGGATATGCCACAGGATAAGATAAACGCTTACATGACACTTTATACCGCACTTGTTACTCTTTGTAAGGCAGCAGCTCCTATGGTACCGTTTATTACAGAGGACATCTATCAAAACCTCGTAGTAAACTTTGATAAGACTGCTCCAATGTCAATTCATCTTTGTGATTTCCCTGCTGTAAATGAGGATTTCATAGATGAAGAGCTTGAAGCAAGCATGGATGAGGTACTTAAGGTTGTAGTATTTGGACGTGCAGCCAGAAATACCGCCAATATCAAGAGTCGTCAGCCGATAGGCAATATGTATATAAAGGCTAAGAAGGAGCTTGATAGTTTCTTCGTAGACATCATTAAGGAAGAGCTCAATGTTAAGAATGCCGAGTTTAAAGAGGATGTATCTGAATTTTCAAGCTATACCTTTAAGCCGCAGCTTAAGACTGTAGGTCCGAAGTACGGTAAGCAGCTTGGAGGAATCAGAGAATACCTTTCTAACATAGACGGAAATGCCGCTATGGAAGAACTTAGAGAAAACGGAGCAATTAAGTTTGATGTTAACAAAACAGAGGTTTCGCTTGCCGAAGAGGATTTACTAATCGACATTGCTCAGATGGACGGCTATGTAACTGACGGTGATAATTATGTAACAGTCGTACTTGATACAACTCTTACGCCGGAACTTATAGAAGAGGGCTTTGTGAGAGAAATCATTTCCAAGGTTCAGACTATGCGTAAGGATGCAGACTTTGATGTTACCGATAAGATAAGACTTTATGTTGAAGGTAATGACAAGATAGCTGATATCATTAAGAATAATGAAGAAGCTATAAAGAATGTAGTTCTTGCAAATGAATTTACCTTTGGAAAGACAGACGGATTTGTTAAGGACTGGAGCATAAACGGAGAAAAAGTTAACCTTGGTGTCGAGGTTATGAAATAAAAGGAGGAAAGTATGGCAGCAAGTAAAAAGATAGCAGAATTTGACAAGGAAGGATTTAAGAGAGAGGTTATTAACAATGTCAGAAATATCTATAGAAAGACTATAGATGAAGCAACACCTCAGATGATTTTCCAGGCAGTTTCATATGCAATAAAGGGAGATATTATTGACAGATGGATAGCTACTCAGAAGGAATACGAGAAGAAGAATGTTAAGACAGTTTACTATATGTCAATGGAGTTTCTTATGGGTAGAGCTCTTGGTAACAATCTTATCAATCTTACTTACTACAAGCAGGTTAAGGAAGCTTTGGATGAGCTTGGATTTGACCTTAACTGTATAGAGGATGAGGAGCCGGATGCAGCACTTGGTAATGGTGGTCTTGGACGACTTGCAGCTTGTTTCCTTGATTCTCTTGCAACTCTTAATTATCCTGCATACGGATGTGGTATCAGATATCGTTACGGTATGTTTAAGCAGGCTATAGAGGATGGTTACCAGATTGAGAAACCGGATGATTGGTTAAAGGAAGGCAATCCATTTGAGATTAAGCGTTCAGAGTATGCTGTAGATATCAAGTTTGGCGGATATGTACGTGTAGAAAATAAAAATGGAAAGAATGTATATATTCAGGATGGATATCAGTTAATTCGTGCTATCCCATATGATATGCCTGTAATTGGTTATGGTAACAACGTTGTAAATACACTTAGAATCTGGGATGCAGAGGCAGCTCAGGAATTCAATCTTGATTCATTTGATAAGGGTGAATATCAGAAGGCCGTTGAGGAAGCTAACCTTGCAAGAACTCTTGTTGAGGTTCTTTATCCTAACGATAACCACTATTCAGGTAAGGAGCTTAGATTAAAGCAGCAGTATTTCTTCATCTCAGCTTCAGTTCAAAGAGCAATCCTTAAGTTTAAGGAGAACAATGATGATATCAGAAAGCTTCCTGAGAAGGTTACCTTCCAGATGAATGATACTCATCCTACAGTTGCAGTTGCAGAGCTCATGAGAATCCTTGTTGATGAGGAAGGTCTTGAGTGGGATGAGGCATGGGATATCACTTGCAGAACCTGTGCATATACTAACCATACAATCATGGCTGAGGCTCTTGAGAAGTGGCCTATCGACTTATTCCAGAGATTACTTCAAAGAATCTATCAGATAGTTGATGAGATAAACAGAAGATATATGGCACTTATCGCTTCAAAATATCCTGGAAATGAAGATAAGATTAAGAGCATGGCTATTCTTTATGACGGTCAGGTTAAGATGGCACATCTTGCAATCGCAGGAAGTTATTCCGTAAACGGTGTTGCCAAGCTTCATACAGAGATTCTTAAGGAAAGAGAGCTTAAGGATTTCTATGAGATGAGACCTGAACAGTTTAATAACAAGACTAACGGTATCACCCAGAGAAGATTCCTTCTCCATGGTAATCCACTTCTTGCTGACTGGGTTACTAAGAAGATCGGTGATGGATGGATTACTGATCTGAGCCAGATTTCTAAGATTAAGAAATGCGCAACAGAGAAGAAGTCACAGAAGGAATTCATGGATATCAAGTATAAGAATAAGGTTCGTCTTGCTGAGTATATCAAGGAGCATAACGGTATCGAGGTTGATCCTAACTCAATCTTTGATGTACAGGTTAAGAGACTTCATGAATATAAGAGACAGCAGCTTAATATCCTTCACATTATGTACCTTTACAATCAGTTAAAGGCTAATCCTAAGATGGATTTTGAGCCAACAACATTTATATTTGGTGCAAAGGCAGCTGCCGGTTATAAGACTGCTAAGCTTACTATCAAGCTTATCAATTCAGTAGCTGATGTAATTAACAATGATAAGTCAATAAACGGTAAGATTAAGGTAGTATTTATCGAAAACTACAGAGTTTCAAACGGTGAGATTATCTTTGCTGCAGCTGATGTTTCAGAGCAGATTTCAACAGCTTCAAGAGAAGCTTCAGGTACAGGTAACATGAAGTTTATGTTAAACGGTGCACCTACTCTTGGTACTATGGACGGAGCTAACGTTGAGATAGTTGAAGAGGTTGGAGAGGAGAATGCATTTATCTTCGGTTTATCAGCTCAGGAGGTTATGAAATACGAGCGTGAGGGTGGCTATCATCCGCTTGACATCTATAACTCTAATCCTGACCTTAAGAAGGTCCTCGACCAGCTTATAGATGGTACTTATTCTAAGAAGGATAAGGAGTTATTCAGACCTTTATATGATTCTCTTATCCAGAAGGATGTGTACTTCACTCTCAAGGATTTTGATTCATATAAGGAAGCTCAGCAGAGAGTAAATAAGGCTTACAAGGATAAGAGCAGCTGGGCTAAGATGGCTATCCTCAACACTGCATGCGCAGGTAAGTTCTCATCCGACAGAACTATCGAGGAGTACGCACAGGAAATCTGGAAGCTCGAAAAAGTCGAGGTTAAACTGTAAGCATAATGTTAGACAGGTAAGGGGTCGGCAGGATTTAAAGGGTGTAACTGCCGGGTGAGGTTTTCAAGGGTGTTCATCATATATAAGGTCTTCGAAGGACACGCTCTCGCTCGATTAACGACGCAGGCTCACTAACCTCAATATAATTTCAAAAATAGGGATTTGACGCTTTTTTGCATGAATGCAAAAGCTTCAAATCCCTATTTTTTCATTATATTTCGCTAAGTGAACGCGTCGTTAAACGGTCCTTCTAAAGACCTATATATGATTTCACACCCATATAATTTTTGAGCCGGCAGTTACACCCATATCCTGCCGACACGCTTCGCGTGATAAGAACGTGAATGTTTTCTTTTTATTGAAAAGAATAATTTATGTATAAAATTGAGCTTGAAGCAGACTAAATGGATGATGTGTCCAAATTAGTCCGTAGGTATTAAAAAAAGCGGACTAAAAAGAATCAGTGTCAGTTTAAGTCTGTATGAATCAGAAGAAGGAGCAGACTAAATTAGGGAAATGTCTGATTTGGTCTGTACGAATCAGAAGAAGGAACAGACTAAACCATATTCTTACAAAATCCTTCGATTTCCTTTGCGTTTGCTTCTGTTGGCTTATCCTTAGGGTCTATAAGCGCCATTGCAAATCTTAATTTATCTACGCCAAGAACTTTTCTTATCTTTTCCACAGCCTTCATACCCTTATCTCCTGCGGAACATACATAAATTCCAATCTGCTTTCCGGAAAGTGCATCCTTATTTTCTTCAATAAATGTACGAACAGGCGGTGCCATAGTTCCAGCCCATACAGGAGTTCCAATAATAATTCTATCATATTTGGAAGTTTCGAATGTATACGGCTTTAGCTCCGGCTTATCCCCCATAACGGCACTTTTTCCGCCCCATATAAATTTTTTTGCTCCTTCACTTGGAAAAGCTTTAACCGGCTCAATCCTTATAACATCTACATTGATATCACCGTTTGAATTATTGTTCGCAAGAAGCTCTTCCTTAACCTTATTCGCAACAAATGCCGTATTTTCAGACATTGAATAAAAAACAATCGAAATATTCATTATAAAAATCTCCTTTTTTTTAAAAAGTTTCTCTACCATTTTGATATTTCTCTAAGATATCTATAACATCTTCCATATTCTTCTTCTATAAATCCATACTCTTTTGAAGCGTCAAGCTCCGATATATTCATAAGCCCAACATATCTTAATCCTTCTAATAAATCTTTTTTATCTGTGGTTCTTGGTACCAACCCTCCATCATGTATAGCCTTTGCCTTTGATCTTATCAGTCCATTTATGTCAGCAATCAACAACTTTATATTATTAAACTGATACTCCGCTTCGATCCATTTTATTTTTTTATTCAAATCCATAAATCCATCTAATAATGCGCAATCTGTATTAAGCCAATCTTCATCAATATTTTTTTCTTTTCCAACTTCCTTTATCAAATTAGTCACACTATCATTATATCTTTCTGTAAGTGAATCAATATCTATAGTATAACCGCCTTTTCTAAACCCGTGATACAACATAGCAAAGCCTCCGATGGCTTTTATTTTTATACTCTCCATTTTTAATTCACCTATCTTAGAATCCAATAGTTTTAGTGCATCTATGAAATCATCAATATTACTCTTATTCATAAAATCGCCTCGCTTTTAATACATAACATTCATTTCCTTATATACATTATTTTCAGGTAATGGATTCTCATCAAGTATCAGTACCTCACTTAATGGTTTACTTTCCTTAATGATACTAATATTTTTATATTTATCAAATAAAAATTCAAAATGATAGTATCTTATAATACAGTTAATTAAAACCTTTGTTTTTTCTGACATTCTCGAAACATCCATTGATTTTATTTCATCAGAATATTTATCATAATAGTAAAATATACGATGAAGAATTCTATGCAAGTAATAATAATCATCTTTATCCCAATTTACTTGTGATTCATAAAAAGCATCCATAACCCTTTCACTTCCTTTTTTAATAATAACTATATCTTAAATCAAAATAAATATTCAATCTCATCCTACCACAAGCCTAAACACATTTCAATGTTAACCTCAAAGCATATTACTATACACGCGAAGCGTGTCGGCAGTTTACACCCATATCCTGCTGACATGCATCTGGAGGATTCCGAGTTTTAGTATTATAAACACAATATTTGGTATTTTAAAAAATAATATATCTAAATGCTGACAAAAATAATTTTGCAATGTACAATAATATTGTATATAAGGAGGGATATATATGGGTAATCTTTTATTTAGTAAGAGAGTTAAAGAGTTAAGAGATAAAGAAGGATTAAGCATGGAACAACTTGCCGGTAAGCTGGGAGTCACAAAAAGCCGTATAAATATGTGGGAGAATAATGGAACTATTCCAAGGATGGAAGTTTTAATAAAACTTGCTAAATATTTTGATGTTTCTACAGATTACTTGCTTGGAAAGGAGAATACAAGTAATGTTAATCATGAGAATAAAAGGCTTAATACACTTCAACGAAATTTGGGAAAATTAAATGAGGAAGAGCTTACAAAGGCAGAGGGGATGCTTAAAGCAGTATTTGAAGACATTTTTAACAGTGAGGATGAAGATGATGACATTTGAAAGTAAAGTTTATACTTTGGTTATGTTCCTAATCATAGAAACCCTAAAAAACAAAGTGGTACTGGACAAGCGTGGTTTCCAAAGAATTGGACAAGCAAGGATATAAAGCATGCAGGAGAACATGTAGCTAATTTGAAGAGAAATAGACATATAAAAAATGGAGTTGCTTTTTTTGGAACTTGGAAAGGTGTACGTGTAGGTGTGATTAGAACTAATGGTCAGATAGGAACAATTTTTCCAGATTCTAATCAACCAAATAAAAAAAGGGGGTAATTAAAGAATGAAGATAGAAGAATTTAGAAAAGTAATTCATGAACGTATACTCTGTCATGATGAATGGTATCAAGGAATAGAAAAATGCTGGGATAAAGAAATAGAAATTTTAGCAGAGGATATTCAATCAACTATTGATTTTTTAAATAATGATTGTACTGCTGACGAATATTCCTGGATTAGTGAGATAATTGATGATTTAGCGGAAAAAACCATGAGTAAAGAGTTGATAGATTGCTATAAAAATCTTATGTTAAAATTTCCGGAAGAATGCAAAAAATATAATATTGCCGGAAGTATTGAATTTGCAGAAGATATTTTGAATCAGGAGGAAGAGGATGACAAAAAAGATTGAAAACCTTGTAGATGAGGGATTTCGCATTTCATTGGTGGAGACAGCTTTTTTTGATGGAAAGTTTGAAATTCCACATATAGATTTGCCAAATGATATTATTATCCCAACAGGCATGGTTCCTTTTTCTTTGAGAGGACGAAGTAAAGATAAGAAAGATTTTGTATGTTTTTATGAGCATGATATTAAATTCAGAGAAATTCTAACAAATACAGACGAATATATAGATGAATTAAAGCAGTATCCCGGTATTATAACACCGGATTGTTCGCTCTACATAGATGCACCACTTTGTGTACAAATTGCCAGTATTTATTTAAATCGTGCAGTTGGATATTATTTAAGCAAATGTGGGATATATGTTATACCTAATATTCGATGGGGAGATGAAAGAACATATTTACCAAATCATTTGGGAGAAAGAGTTGCATTTCAAGGTGTAGACAAGCATAGTATTGTATCGGTTGGAACATATGGACAGATAAAATCTAAAGAATCAAAAAAATTCTTTCGTGAGGGTCTTGTTGAGATGTTGAAAGTATTAGAACCGAAAGTTGTTCTTGTATATGGAGCGATGCCGGATATAATTTTTGGTGACTTGAAAGAAAAAACGAAATTTGTTCAATATCCTGATTGGACGACAAGGATGAAGAAAAAATAAAATAATAGGCAGATATGTTATAAAGTTTTATATTAAGGCAAAGTAGCATATCTGCTTTTATGTTATTTAATAGAGTATTTTTTAAAACTTTAACACATAAACTATACTAATTAGTTTGTACATTTGCGGGGTGTTTATGGGGGAAAAGCTTACTATAGTGGTTGCGATGGCAGTTATTATGATTATGATGCCATATCTGATAACGATGGCGATAAATGGTAAAAAAGAGGATAATGAATTTAAGATAAATAATATAAATACCGGCAGGGATGTGCTCATAAACATAAACGGAAAAAATGAGCTTATGGATGTGGAGGAGTACATAGCCGGAGTGCTACCATCGGTTGCCGGTCCGGATAATAATGATGAAATGCTTGCGGCACAGGCGGTAGCTATACGAACACAAATATATTTTCTTATGGGAAATGAGACGGTTATCAGGGAGGAGAACCTTACATATGAGTATTATACTAAAGAAAAATACATAGAAAAATGGGGTAAAACCAGTTATAGCGATAATGAAAAAAGATATGAAAATGCAGTAATGTCAACGATTGGAAAAATAATAGAATGAATTGAATAAATTAAAAAATATGTGCTCATAATATTTTTAGCAAAGGACTATAAAGGTCATAAGTTAAAAATCAGGAGGCATATATTTATGAATAAAATGACGGACTTTTTCAGGTCAAAGGGATTTTACATTGCACTTGGTGTAGGTATATTTGCACTTGTTGCTCTTTTGGTTGCATATAACATAAGAAGCAACAAAAAAGAACTTAGCGGAAAACAGGCGATAGATTTAAACCAGCCTATATTAAGTGATGCAGATGATGAAATAAAAGATAGTACGGATAACAATGAAACAGTTGTGACAAATGCTGATCCTAAGAAGGATGTAGCAGGAGAAACCGATGCAGCAAAGGAAGCGGAAGTTACATCTAACAATGATAAAAAGTCAGAATCAGGAAGTAGTTTGGTATCAGAAAATGAGCAGGCATCTAACAATGATAAGGATGTTGCAAATGGTGATGAGGTTGTAGGAGTGACAAGTGATGGAACAATTGTTGCAGATGATGTAACTCTTCAGGCGAGTTTTTCTTATGATGGAGAGCAGACTCTTGCATGGCCGGTTATCGGAAATGTCATTCTTCCTTTCAGTATGGATACAACCGTTTATTTCCAAACCTTGGATGCATACAGATGTAACAGGGGTATGCTTATAGAAGGTGAGGAAGGAGCGAATGTTCTTGCGGCATATGAGGGTGTTGTAACAGCAGTGGAAGAAACTAAGGAATTTGGAACTGTTGTTAAGATTGATATGGGAAATGGATATGAGGCAACTTATGGACAGTTAATGAATGTCTGTGTAGGAATAGGTGATACAGTATCATTAGGTCAAAATATTGCAGAAATTGGACCTGTATCAAGCTATTATACAAAGGAAGGAACACATCTTTACTTTGCGATAACCAAGGATGGTGTGCCGATTAATCCGCTTATGTTAATCAGATAAATATAACATGTGACAGGCACCTCGTCACATATATTATGTATATTTTAGATCATGTGAAAATGTGCATACATGGAATTTGTTACTTAACGCCATGTATGCACATTTTTATATAGTCTGATATAACAATGTGATTTGATAAGGTATATGTTTCTATGTTACAACGCTGTCTAAATGTGTAAATTAAGATATTCAGAAAAAATATTCTTCAATTTCTTGACATATATATATGTGTGATGTATATTGACAATATAATCAAAATATTTTAACGAGGAGATTTAAACTATGTTAGAGAAAATGAAAGAAATCATTTCAGCTCAGTTAAATGTTGATGAGTCTGATATTGAATTATCTACATCTTTTAAGGATGATCTTGGTGCTGATTCACTTGATTTGTTTGAACTTGTTATGGCACTTGAGGAGGAGTATAACTGTGAGATACCACAGGATGATCTTACTCAGATTGAGACTGTAGAGGATGTAATTAAGTACCTCAAGGATATGGGTATTGAAGAATAGTTTAAATAATTGATTAAATATAAAAAGAGGCGTCTGTTATCAGAAGCCTCTTTTTATTATGCATGTATCTACACAATTAAATTAATTCTTTAATTAAATTATTCCTCTAATTCAACCTTTTTCTTTAAGCTTGACCACATATAGATAATAACCTGTCCCGGTATGCCCAGTATCAACAAAAGGACCATCTTTGTACCAAATGGCAATAAGCTTAACACAATTGATAGAAGAGATGACCACATAAGAAGAGATATTATAAAATAATTTCTTCTTTTGTTAAACCAGAGACTGTTAAATACCAGCCATACTATCGCAGATGCAGGGATTGCGTATACGAAGGCAAGCCAGTGAAAATATATATCTTTTGTAAATATATCTGCCAATACAAATGCAAGAGTAGCAACCAGCCAGACGAGGATAACGCTCATACCGGTTATAAAGCCATGCTTTCTAAGGGGGCTGCTCATATATATAAATTTATTCTTTGGTTTGCCGGTGGAAGATGTATCGGATTCGGTCTTATTATCTGCACCTGATGCAGCACCTTGATTTTCGGTAGTCTTTGCTTCGTCAGTTTGAGAAAATGAAGCACTATCAACCTTATTTGCATCTTCAAAGTTGTCGGAGTATGAGACTTCCTCTTTTGGTTCAGCATTTCTTTCATTATCATCCGTTACCAGATAGTCAAGTGTAACAGAAAATAAATCTGCAATTTCTTTTAATACGGCTACATCGGGGATTGATTCGGCACGCTCCCACTTTGATACTGCTTTATCAGAATAATTGAGTCTTGAAGCGAGGTCTCCCTGTGTCATATTATTTTTCTGTCTTAAGTTGGATATATTTTTTGCAATTATTGGTTTTAAATTTTGCATATTTCCCTCTTAATATCTATAATTAATATCACCTAACCAATATAACATATTATTTTTTTTAAATCAATGTTTAATATGGTTAAAAACCACGATTTTATGCCAAACTCTACTGCCGGTTCTACCCGTGGTAGAGTGAAAAATTACCAAATTAAACTATCTGTATAGGAAAAAAACGATTTGTAGATTGATTAAAAATATGGTTTTTATTTATAATATGCATATAAATTTTACGAATAAGGAGATTAACTATGAGCAACTACGTTATATTTACTGATTCGGGCTGTGATACTTCAGCTGATGTTTTAAATGAATGGGGAATCATAAAGAAGGATTTAACTTTTAGATTTGAAGGTGTAGATAAAGAATATCTTGACAGCGAGATGCCTGTAAAGGAATTCTATCAGAAAATGAGAGACGGAGAGATTGCCAAGACTTCAGCAATCAATTCAGAAACCTTTAAGGAGGCATTTAAAGCTGAACTGGATAAGGGCAATGATGTTTTGTTCGTAGCATTTTCATCAGGTATAAGTGCTACATATAATTCCGGACGTATAGCTGTAGAAGAATTAAAGGAAGAGTATCCTGACAGAACTCTTTATGCTGTTGACAGCTTGTGTGCATCTGTCGGAAACGGTCTTTTGCTTTATATGTTATCCGAAAAGAAAAAAGAGGGTGCAAGCATAGATGAGGCTTATCAGTTCCTTATGGATAACCGTATGTCTATCGCGCATTGGTTTACCGTAGAGGATCTTAAGTATTTAAAGAGAGGCGGACGTATAAGTGCTGCTTCAGCATTTGTAGGAACTGTTCTTAATATCAAGCCTGTTCTTCATGTGGATGAAGAAGGAAAGCTTATCAATATGGCAAAGGTTCGTGGTAGAAAGGCAGCATTAAAGGCATTAGCTGACAAATATACAGAGACAGCTCTTGATCCTGAAAATGGTCTTGTATTTATCGGTCAGACAGACAGTATGGATGATGCAAAGGCTCTTGGCGCAATACTTAAGGAACGCCATGGTGTAGATGTAAAGCTTTTCTCAGACGTTGGACCGGTAATCGGAGCGCATACTGGACCGGGACTTGTAGTAATGTGCTTCCCGGCTAAAGAAAGATAGAAAATAGATTAAAGTTAAAAAGGGACAGGCGAGCGCCTGTCCCTTTCATTTATTTTATAGCTTCATTAAGTACGTCGAGGTTTTCTTTCATAATGGAGAGGTAGGTTGCTCCGGCTTCGACGTCTTTTGAGGTCGTACCCTGCATTGAGTTTAGGGATAGGATCTGTTGATCCTTTGAGGTTGTGTTCTCTATGATGGTCTTTGCTATGGAGTCACTGGAGTTTTCGATTATCAGGACTGTATTTAAGTCGAGCTCGTCAATTTTTTCAGCAAGGAAAACTACAGTTTCAAAGCTTGCTTCGGTTTCGGCACTGCAGCCTGAAAAAGCGGCATAGTATTTGAGTCCGTAGTCATCAACTAAATATCTGAATGGAAAGCGGTCTCCAAATAAGACAGTATCTGTTGAGGCATTGTCTACTACGATTTTATAATCATTATCGAGAGAGTCCAGTTGTTCGATGTAGGCATCTGCATTTTTGGTGTAGGTGTCCTTGTTTTCAGGATCGGCTTCGCCTAATACCTCTGAAATTTCCTTAACCAAAATCTGCGCATTTCTGAGAGAAAGCCATACGTGTTCATCATATTCAACTTCTTCCTCGTCCTCTTCTTCCTCTTCCTCTGCTTCCATTCCTTCTACAGCTTCTTCTTCCTTAACACTGTCACCAAGGACGTCAAGCAAATCTATAACCTTCATATCCTTATTGGTAGCTTCCGAAAGGGCATCCTTTACCCATGTATCAGATTCTCCACCTACATATATAAATACATCGCAGGTTGCTATGGTTGCGATATCAGCAGCAGTTGGCTGGAAGCTGTGTAAGTCAACACCATTGTCAAGAAGCATCGTAACCTCAGCGTCCTCTGCTTTATCTCCAAGAATCACATTGACCCAATCATACTCCGGAAAGATGGTAACTACGATTTTTAATTTATCGGAATCACTTTTTAAATCAGGTGCGCTGCAGGCAGAAAGAGAAGCCATAAGCATAGACGCGACTATTATAAAAGAAAGAATTTTCTTAAATTTCATTATTTTAATCTCCGTTTCATCAATGTTTAACAAAATATATTTATAAAATTATTCTGAAAAAGAGGAACCTTCAATTGTTCATTCTTACTCCTTGCGTTATCAGTGTTTTATATACGAATAATTTTTCGATAGCTGTTTTATTGGAATTTATTACAGTTATGAAAATATATGCTGTAAGCAAAATCGTAATAAAACCACCCAGTTGGTTTATGTGATTTTCACATATTAAAAGGGTTTCACATATAGGACAGTTTTCGCCTTCACAATGATGTCCGGCTTCTTTTGATATATAAGTTAAGGATAAGAATATGCTTACAATAAATAAAATAATAAGCATAGAAGGGAGGATTTTGTTTAATCCTATTAAATTGTTATCTGATTTTTCTTTCATAATTAATTTTGCCCTTCTTGTGATTTTTTGAATTACGTACTATTTTTCTTGCAGGCTATCAAAAACTATACGGCTGCCGCACATTCGGCACATAGGCCGTAAAAGGTTGTTCTCATAGGATTTATCTTAAATCCGTGATGTTTGGTTATGTGATTTTCAAATTCAGTTATCTCCTGACATTCAAGATGGATAAGCTTGCCACACTTTTCACATTTTAAGTGATAGTAAGGAGTTTTACTTTCGGCATCTTTTGTCTCTCCAATATACTCGTAGCAGGCACAGCTTGTTTCGTCGATAAGGTACTTTTTAATCTTGCCCTCGTTCATAAGCTGCTCCAGCTGCCTGTAAACCGTCGTAGTTCCGACAGGTATATTATTGTTCTTAAAAAAACTGCATACATCAGCTGCGGTAAAGTGCTTTCTTCCAACTGTTCCCATATATTCAAGCATATGCTCACGCTGCTTGGTCTTATATTTAGCTTTATCAGCCATGATATCCCCTCCTCATAATAAAAATGAAAACCATTTTCAAATTGAAATTATAATCTTTTAATCTTTTTGTGTCAAGACATTATTATAATTAATTTAATAAAGCTGCGTGTTGGTGTTTTTTATTTTTTCCTATGCGAAGCATATTGAGTATATTAAAAAGCATATAAAGAGAGATAGATATATTATGATTAAGTTTTCCTTTACAAATGATGTTGGTAATTTGACAAGGCTATAAAAAGAAATAGTAGTATTATGATTTAATTTCCCATGCGAAGCAAATTGAGTATATAGAAAGCATATAAATAGAAGTAGTTAATATTCTGATATGTTTTCCTATGCGAAGCATATTGGTTATATAGCGGTGTGAAAAACGGGGACCTCCGAAAAGTTGCTAAGCATAGCGTGAGCGACAGTGAGCTATGCGTGTAACTATTTCGGAGGTCCCCGTTTTTTACACCATGCTATATAACCAACATGTATCCCAATCCCAAAGCCAAAGAAAAACACCGACCCCGCAGCTGTTATGTCTGCAAAACCGATGCTTTTGAAAAGTGGGCCGCCGGGGGCTCGAACCCCGCACACCCTGATTAAGAGTCAGGTGCTCTACCAAATGAGCTAGCGGCCCGTATTTAATTGTGTTTTTTGTGTGTTCTGCAATGAACAAATGAAATTATATAACATCAGGTTAAGAATTGCAAGGCTTTTTTTTAAAATTTTCCATTTTTTCTGCATTTTGTCGATTTGCACGATTTTTTGCATGGATTATAGCAATTTTTAATAATCGAAAGGTTACAGCCAAGGTTTCTCAACATCTTATTTATTCCCTTTTTACCATAAATATATGCACTTAATTTATATTTTAATTTTGAATTGCTCACAATAACAAGACCTTTTATTTAACTTGTTATTATAATATTCAGCAGCTTTTGGGAATGATACGTAAAAAAGTATAAATAAAATTTTTTGTATATAAGTTTATTCCGGAAAATAAACAATCCTGCAGATGGGATTACCCATGCTAGAAAAGCGTTCTTCGTATTCGGTCATGACATTTCCTTCAGCATATTCGGAATGGTGAAGGTCATAGGTTACGCTTTCCTTCCTCCAGCCGGCTTCGTCAGCCTGCTCGACAGTAAAGTCAAATAAAGGACGGTTATCTGTTTTGAAGGTTACACCGCCGCCTGCGCTTAATATATTTTTATATCGTTCCAAAAATTGAACGGAGGTAAGTCTTCTTTTTGCGTGCCTGTCTTTAGGCCATGGATCAGAAAAGTTCAGATAGATATATGAAACCTCTCCCTTTTCAAATACATTTTCAAGATATTCGGCTTCCATGCGGATAAAATAAAGATTTGGAAGCTTTTCAATCTCCTGTTTTTCGATTGCACGGATTAAGACACTGGAAAATTTTTCGATACCGACATAGTTTATATCCGGATGAAGTCTCGCCATATCCATTATAAATCTGCCTTTGCCCATGCCTACCTCGATATGAATCGGGTTATCGTTTCCAAACAGCTCGTGCCATTTTCCCTTCATGGTTTGCTCGTCTCTTACAACGTATTCATTTACGGCTATGACCTCACGGGAGCCTTTAACATTTCTTAGTCTCATTTTATAAACCTCATTTTCAGATATATTTTCATATGTTTATACGGGTTGATTGTTTGATAAACTTCTGTATATAAAGCTCTTGTTTAATCAGCTTTTTAATTACCTGCCTATTATATACTAATTACTTTAATTTTAAAAGAATTAATTGCGTTTTTTGGCTTGTAAATTCTAATGATTTATAGGATAATAAATAAGATATGGTTTAGTATTAAAATAATTTAGTATTTAAAGGATACCATGAAAATGAAATTTAAGCGCTTAATCTCATTTTTTATGATTTTTATATTTCTGTTTTCGGCAAAAGTTGATGTGCTTGCCGAGGAAACCGAAGAGGTAACTACAGAATATCCAAAGACAACCGAATATCCTGATGAACCGGGACGGATGCCGGATACGGTCGGAGAGGCGTGCATTGTTATGGATGCTGCGACCGGACAGATTTTATATGAGAGAAATGCGTATCAGAAAATGTATCCCGCCAGCATAACTAAAATTATGACAGCGCTTCTTGCCATCGAGAACGGTGATATGAATGACACTATAGTTATGTCCGATACAGCGGTTTGGGGCATAGAGCGTGGCAGCACACATATAGCTCTAGATGTGGGAGAGGAGATAAACTTTGAGGATGCGCTTTATGCGGTTTTGGTGGTTTCGGCAAATGAGGCTGCGTGGGCTGTGGCTGAACATATCGCCGGAACACTCGAAAATTTCTGCGATATGATGAATCAAAAGGCCGAGGAGCTTGGGTGTGTATCGACACATTTTGTAAATGCAAACGGTCTTCACGACGATGATCACTACACTTGTGCGTATGACATGGCTCTGATAACCAGAGAAGCCTTAAAATATGATAAATTCAGGGAAATTACTGCAACCACATATTATATGATTCCACCTACCAATATGAACGAGGAACAGCGTGATCTTTGGCAGGATAATAAGCTTATTAAGGAAGCATCGGATTTTTATTATGAGTATTGTGAGGGCGGTAAGACAGGCTTTACCGATGAGGCGAGGGGAACTCTTGTTGCATGGGCAAAAAAGGGAGATGTTGAGCTCATTTTCGTAACTATGCACAACTATCCGACGACCACCTCCTATACAGATGCAAAAGCCATGTTTGAGTATTTCTTCAATAATTATTACTATGCCAAGCCGCTTTCTGCCTATGAGTTTTCCGAAGAAGATGTGGCAAAGGCAGAGCTTGCGCTCAATAAGTATTTTGAGGGAACAAATGATGGTATACTATCTTTGTCGGTAGATAAGGATGCAGAGTTTTTAATTAAAAACAGTGTGAGTGAGGGAAATGCAGTTATCTCCTATGATACTGAGACCATAAATGAAGAAGAAAAACGAGTTGGAACTATATCCGTAGGTGACGGAAGTGAGGTCTTTATGGAACTTCCGGTATATTATGACGGTTATGTATATAAGCCGCTTCCAACAACCGAGGAAGGTGCAGACATAGAGGAGGTTATCAACACGGAAAATGCGAAAAAGGATAAATCCTCGCATAAGTTTATGAAGATATTTATGATAGTAATCGCAGTGCTTATAGTGGTGCTGATTATACTGATAGTTCTCCGTGTAAGATATGTCAGAAGGCAGCGGGAGATAAGAAGAAGGATAAGTGCGAAAAGGCGTATCAATAACCGGAGAAGATAAGAGGTTTTAAATACATTTATAAAGATAAATTATGAGGTGAGAGAAAATGGAGAACCATGCAAAAGCGGATTTGGAAATAATTCAAAATGCCAACCAGACAATGCTTGATTATTTTAACGATGCCTTTATTGATGATCTGGAAAATATTCAGGATCTTAAAACTCAGGCGTTTGAAATTGATATTAAGCTGGACGAGCTATATAAGACAAAGGATATCTATGCCTTAAAGTCCGGTTCAAAGAAAAGCGTTTTTTCACCTATTCCGATGGAAGCTGAGGAAACCGGAAAGAGCAAGGTTATAGATGATCAGATAAATGATTTAAATGATGTAAAGGATCTCTTGAACGCAAAGATTATCAATCTTGAATCCTCTCTTAATATACTTAAAAAACGTCTTAATGTGTTAAATGAAGCGCAGGATGCGATTAACTCACTCAGCCTCAAATACGGGGAATCCGGATCAGAGCTTTCTGATGATGATTTTATGTTTGTTTCAGATGATAAAAATGATAATAAATCGGAGCATGGATATAATATTCTTATGCTCGATGCATTTGATGATACATACATTTCCACTATAATACAGAGGAATATCAAAGAAGGAATCGAAAGTATCAATCACAAGCTGGATGTGCTTTCTTACTTGCTTGGAACAGACATTTCAAGGGCTAAGCTTACCCTGAAAGATGTACAGTATAATTCAAAGAAAATTCTTGATTCGGTCAATGATATAGAAGCTAAGCTTTCCACGCAGTTTGATTCGTCAAAGCCTCTGCTTGGTCAGATTGAAGAATATATAATGGAAAAAAGAGAAGCAAATCCAAAATTCCTCATAGAATCAAATCTCGAATATACAGATTATGAGCTTGCGCTTCATCCTGTATTTTCGATAAATTTATTTAGACTTTTGGAGATATTTTTTGATAATATATTTAAGCATGCAGATGCCAATAAGATTAACTTTGATCTGTCACTCAGTCAAAATGTTATCGAGGTTTTGATTAGTGATAACGGAGTCGGTATAGATTCGGATTATCTTACAAAGTCTCCATGGTACAGCAGTCTGCACAAGGCTCATGAGACTATCTATCTTTTAAACGGTAATTTGAATATCTCCAGGGGCGAGAAAAAGGGTACAACCGTAAAATTCAAATTTCCGATACAGAATTAAATAAGACAGGGAATTATTGTTTTGAAATATTTTTATAGTAAAAATGAAATTGAATTAATAATGCTAACCGGAGGACATTATGAAAAGTAAAATAATTGATTTAATAGCAGAAAATGTTGATGCACTTTCAAAGGAGGAAATATCAGATTTAATAGAGATACCACCTAAACCTGAGCTTGGAGATTTTGCATTTCCATGTTTCAGACTTGCCAAGGCTATGAGAAAGGCACCGCAGATGATAGCAGCGGATATAAAGGCAGGAATAGAAGGCTCGGAGGGTGCTTCATTTATAGATGAAATACGTGTCGAGGGTGCTTATCTTAACTTCTTTATAAAGAAGGATATCTTTGTAAAGTCTATGGTTTGCGCAGCCTTTGATGAGACATATGGTGCGTCGGACATAGGAGAGGGACAGACCATCTGTATAGATTATTCATCACCAAATGTTGCGAAAAACTTCCATGTTGGACATCTTAGAACTACAATTATCGGAAATTCACTTTATAAAATATTTTCAAAGCTTGGCTATAAGGTTGTAAGAATCAACCACCTCGGCGACTGGGGTACTCAGTTTGGTAAGCTTATTGTAGCCTATAAGGCATGGGGTGATGAGGAGACTGTCAAAAAGGACGGTGTCGGAGAGCTTATGAAGCTTTATGTAAAATTCCACGAGGAGGCTGAGAAAAATCCTTCGCTTAACGATGAGGCCCGTGCATGGTTTGCCAAGATGGAGCAGGGGGATGAGGAAGCTTTAAAGATATGGCAGTGGTTTAAGGATATAAGCTTGATTGAATATAAGCGTACCTATGATTTGCTCGGTATGGATTTTGATTACTACCTTGGCGAGAGCTTCTACCGCGATAAAACCGATGATGTTGTAAAGAGGATAACAGATGCCGGGCTTCTTAAGGACAGTGAGGGTGCAAAGATTGTTGACCTTGAAGAGTATAACATGGCACCTTGTCTCATCCTTAAAAATGACGGAAGCTCGATATATGCAACCCGTGACCTTGCTGCGATTTTCTACCGCAAGGAAACCTACAATTTTGTAAAATGCTTATACGTAACAGGACAGGAGCAAAAGCTTCATTTTGCTCAGGTATTTAAGGTTGTTGAGCTTCTCGGTAACGAATGGGCGAAAGATCGGCTTATACACATTCCTTACGGTTTAGTCAGTCTTGAGGGTGCAAAGCTTTCGACAAGAAGCGGAAATATCATCTATGCCGAAGATATCCTGCTTGAAGCAATTTCAAAGATTAAAGAGATTATCGAAGAAAAGAATCCTGATCTTCCGGATAAGGATGAAACTGCAAAGAAGATTGGTGTCGGCGCAGTATTATTTAACGACTTATATAATCAGCGTATCAAGGATGTTTCCTTTAAGTGGGAGAAGCTTCTTAACTTTGACGGTGAGACCGGCCCGTATGTCCAGTACACCTATGCCCGTTGTGCAAGCATCCTTAGAAAGCTTGATGATTACACACCGTCGACCGACATTGATTTTTCCATCCTCACGGATGCAGATTCTATGGAACTTTTAAAAGAGATAAGCCGCTTCCCTAAGGTTATTAAGGATGCCGCAGATAAGTTTGAGCCATCAGTAGTTGCTAGATTTGCAGTTGATATAGCGCAAGCCTTTAACAAGTTTTACAATGCAAACCGTATCAACGTAGATGAAGCTGATATACGTAACGCAAGAGCGGCTCTTGTCTACATCACCAAGAAAACCATCAAGGATGCTATGCTTCTTTTAGGCATCGAATGCCCTGAACAGATGTAACATTTGAGGTTTTCCTGCTTTTGGTAGGTACAAGCTTCCTACGGATAGGGAATGTAATTTAGTTTTTTAAATGGCAGAATAAAAAATCAGCCGGTTATTACAACATGTCATCAATTTGTTAAATCAGCGCACTCATACTTTTGATATTCGCACGAAACCGAAAACTCACTTCGTTCAGACAGTTCGGTTTCTGAGCGACTATCTTCAAGTATTCGTTGCTGATTTTACACAAATCGGACAAATTGTTGTAATAACCGGCTATTTCTTATTCCGCCATATTTTATTTCCTGATACATTCCCTATCCGCAGGAAGCTTGTACCGTCAGCATGAAACAGCACATACGTGCTGCTCCATGCTGACAATGCTAAAAATACTAATTCAAACTAATCCATACTACTCTTGTAATTGTAGACGGCGCAATAATATACTACATCAGATAGAGCTTGTTCTTGATTAAGGGATGTACACGCGAAGCGTGCACCGACCGAAGATAGAATGTAGCTGCTTGTTCAAAATGTAAATTGGGGTGAAGTACTATAAAAGTCTTTAGAAGGACCGTTATAAAAACGCGAGTACTTAATGAATAAAAAAGGGGTAAGATGCATTTGCGTTCACGCAATTATGCATCTTACCCGTTTTTGTGAGTTTAGTACTCTTGCGTTTTTATCCGAGCGAGAGCGTGTCCTTCTAAGACTTATTATAGGACGAGCCCCATCAATAGATTAAACACAAGCAGCTACATCTATTATCTTCGGTCGGTCATTAACCGAGAACAACCTCAACTGTGTGGGTAGCGCCGTCTCCGATTACAGGAATTACGTTGCCGTCTACAGCCTTGCCGTCTACTGACATGCTCTTAACGCCCTTTGAAACGTGATCAGGGTTAGAAACCTTGATATCGTAAGTGTCGCCTCTGAACTGTCTTGAAGCTGTGAAGCCGTCCCACTCCTTTGGAATAGAAGGATCAATCTTAAGTCCGCCAAAGTCAGGAATGATACCTAAGATGTACTGTGATACTGCTACGAAGTTCCATGCAGCGGTACCTGTAAGCCATGAATTCTTAGCCTCACCTGAACGTCCTGCGTCCTTACCTGCTATCATCTGAGCATATACATAAGGCTCAGTTCTGTGTAAGTCTGAAATATCTTCAAGGTAAGCAGGTGCGATACGTGAATACCAGTCGTATGCCTTGTCGCCTTGACCTGCATAAGCAGCAGCTGCGATCATCCATGCATTGTTGTGGCAGAATACACCGGCATTCTCCTTGTAACCTGCAGGATATGTAGAAATCTCACCATATTCGATAAAGTACTTAGTAAATGCAGGATTGTTAAGTACAAGACCATACTTGCATCCAAGCTTGTCCTCTACTGCATCGATAATCTTCTCTGCATAACCGTCTTCCTTACCGATATCTGACATAATACCGAAGCCCTGTGGCTCGATAAATATCTTACCTTCTTCACACTCGTTGGAACCAACCTTCTTACCAAAGTCATCGTATGCTCTGATAAACCAGTTGCCATCCCAACCACTCTTAAGGATATTATCCTTCATCTTGTCTATCTCAGCCTGAGCAGCTTTAGCACCCTCTGCATCGCCCTTGTACTCGCAAAGCTCTACATAAAGTGGAGCAGTGTATGTAAAGAGTGTTGCAACAAACATTGACTCTGCAACCTTTGAATACTTATCATCACCATATTTAGGTGAAGTGTAAGTCTGGAAGCTTTCGCCAGGTACTGATGAGAAGCAGGAAAGATTAAGACAATCGTTCCAGTCAGCTCTCATGCTAAGTGGAAGTCCGTGAGGACCTACGTTATTAACTACTCTGTAGAATGACTGCTTTAAGTGATGCATCATTGGCTGTGCAAGCTTTTCGTCATTTCTGTAAGGAACCATTTCGTCAAGGATTGAGTAATCGCCTGTCTCCTTGATATATGCTGCAGTTGAAAGAATCATCCACAATGGATCATCTGAGAAGTCACCGCCGACAGCATCATTACCCTTCTTAGTAAGAGGCTGATACTGATGGAAGCATCCACCGTCTTCAAACTGAGTTGCAGCAAGGTCTAAGATTCTCTCTCTGGCTCTGTCAGGAATCTGGTGTACGAAACCAAGTAAATCCTGATTGGAATCTCTGAATCCCATACCACGTCCGATACCACTTTCGAAATAAGAAGCGGAACGTGACATATTGAAAGTTACCATACACTGATACTGATTCCAGATGTTAACCATACGGTTCATCTTGTCATCAGGTGTCTCAACCGAATACTTGGAAAGAAGGTCATTCCACATAGTCTTATTTGCTTCAAATACTGCATCAACCTTTTCAGTAGTATCGAACTTAGCTATCATGTCGTAAGCCTTGTCCTTCTTCATGGTTCCGTCAGCATTCCACTTGTCATCACCATTCTCAACATAACCGAGGATGAAGATAAGATCCTTAGTTTCACCAGGATTAAGTGTAATATCTATACTGTGTGAAGCGATAGGTGACCATCCGTCAGCCTTTGAGTTATTGGACTTGCCGTTAACAACTGCATCTGGATTCTGGAAACCGTTGTATAAGCCCATAAATGATTCACGGTCACAGTCATAACCATTTATAGGTGAATTAACAGTGTAGAATGCAAAGTGATCACGACGCTCTTTGTATTCTGTCTTGTGGAATAATGTTGATCCTTCAACCTCAACTTCACCTGTATTGAAGTTTCTCTGGAAGTTGGTTGAATCGTCTTCAGCATTCCATAAACACCACTCAAGGAATGAGAAAAGTGTAAATGTCTTCTTAGTTGTTGCTTCGTTTGTAAGAACTACCTTCTGAATTTCGCCCTGATAGTTCTGTGGAACGAAAAATGTAACCTCAGCCTTAAGGCCATTGCTCTTACCTGTAATTATGGTATATCCCATACCATGACGGCACTGATAAAACTCAAGCTCTTTCTTTACAGGTGACCAGCCCGGTGACCAGATATTTCCATCTTCATTTATGTAGAAATAACGTCCACCCATATCAACCGGTACATTGTTATAACGATATCTTGTGATTCTTCTAAGACGAGCATCTTTGTAGAAGTGGTAACCTCCTGCTGTATTAGAAATCAGAGAGAAGAAATCCTGTGTTCCAAGGTAGTTAATCCAAGGATAAGGAGTTCTTGGTGATGTGATGACGTATTCTTTGTTTGCGTCATCAAAGTAACCAAATTTCATGTAGTATACCTTCCTTTCATAAAACGCTACTCTCATTATATAATAAAAGTGCATAAAAGACAATAAAAATTCTTTTATTTTCGGGACAAATTATACAATAAAAACTCATGTTTGAATGGGGGTAATAAATTCCGGTTGAACAAAATCGCTGCGCGATGGCCTGCCAAGGCTGTGGCGCAGTTTTACTTTATCTAAAAAA
>JAFUGL010000045.1 GCA_017469405.1 Lachnospiraceae bacterium
ATCAACAGGAGGCGTTAGAACTGATACCTGATTGACACTATGGAACAATTATATCATGGGCTTTACTAAGCCTATTGAACAAAGATTTATTAAGTTATCAAGGTACATTTGATGTATCTAAAATATATTATACGAGGAGGAGTAAATGAAAAAGATATATGCAGGATTACTGATTGTATTGATATGCTTATCACTTGCTTCTTGCGGAAAAAAAGAAAAAGGACCGGATTTTGCAGATGATATGTTTGTTAAGTTATCATATACTCCTGTTGATATGAGAAGTGAAGAATATGTATATACCATGAATGTAGAAGTTTATCAGGATTCGTCGGTTTGTATATACGCAGATGAGTTTATAAAATGGTATGGAGAAAATGAGCCGGAAAGAGTTTGGATTGATTTGAGTGAAAGTGAAATAGATGATATTAAAAAATGTATCGTCGATAATAAGATTTATGAGATTCAGAGAGATGTAGGAAATAAGGATAATATTGATGGTGTAAGAAAGAGTATTTATGTCTATACCAAAGATGGTGAGTATCAAGTGACAGGATTAAATCCATCTAATAAGCAATTTAATAAAGTATATGATTTTATTACTGATTTGGTCAGAACTGAAATGACCGATTATGCTGAAAACATTGATAAGATTCAAAAAGACGGAAAAGAAGCTGATGTAGGAATTTATATAACCGATGCAAATGATAGTATAGTTTTTGAAAAAACTGACATTGTGGATATCTATGCTGAAGATATGTACGAAGAAGCAACTGATACCGATGCTGAGCCTGAGAATTCCGATTCGACCGATGATGGAAGTCTTGATGAAGAAATATCTGACAAACGAATAGTCATTGAATTAAATGATGATGTGTTTGAAAAATATGAAAATATGACCTTTTATTTAAAAAAGGATGAATATATTGTTTTGAAGCTTTATAATGACAGAACCTTTATCATGACTTTGCTTGCTTATAATGAGAAGGATGGTTTAAGGGTATATTCAGGTAATCTTTATTATGACGATGAAGAAATTGAAAAAATTATAGAAGAATTAAAAGAAGGTTTAGAATAATTTAAGAAATGTAAAGGTGTATGTATATTGACATTTTACATTTCTTGGTTAAAATATATGTATTGTAATATTTTTGTATTTTGAAAGATGAGGATATTATATGAATAATTTGAAAGCAGTTATATTGGCAGCCGGAAAAGGAACCAGAATGAATTCTGAATTGCCAAAAGTTATCCATAAGTGTGATGGACAGCCGATGGTTCATTATGTGATCAAGGCAGCCAAGGATGCAGGAGCGTCTGATGTATGTGTTATAGTCGGATATAAGGCTTCAGAAACTAAAAATGCCATATATGATATAGTTGACTACAGAACTCAGGATGAGCAGCTCGGTACAGGTCATGCTGTAAAATGTGCAAGTGATTTTATAGGAAAAACCGGTGATGTCATAGTCTTATGTGGAGATACTCCGCTTATCAGAGGAATCACACTTGAGAGACTGGTGGAGATGCACAGAAAACTTGCAAACGGAGTAACGGTTCTTTCGGCGGAAGTAGATGATTCTACCGGCTATGGAAGAATAGTAAGAGATGAGCAAAATGGATTCGTAAAGATTGTTGAACAAAAGGATGCTACACCTGAGGAACAGGAGATTAAAGAAATCAATTCCGGTATGTATATTTTTAATGCAGAGGCACTTGCGGCAAGTCTTGAGCTTTTAAATAATAATAATGCAGCCGGAGAATACTATCTTACCGATACCATAGCACTTATTAAAAAGATTGGTTTAAGAGTTTCTGCGATGCCTCTTAAGGGTGATGATGTGGATGATATCATGGGAGTAAATACTCTGGAACAGCTTAAGAAGGCAGAGGAAATAATGATTGCCAGAAAAGAAAGTGTATAAAAAGATTTATTATTGATCAGGGTTGGATGATAAGTCATAAGCTTATTGATGAGTGATTATAAAAGGTGTTAGTTTTATGAAGATTATTATAGGACTTGGAAATCCTTCAAGAGAATATGCAGGCACAAGACATAATGTGGGATTTTCGGTTATATATAATATAAGTGATTATTATAATATAAAGGTAGATACAAAAAAGCATAAAGCCCTGATAGGAAAAGGTGTAATCGAGGGCGAAAAGGTTATACTTGCGATGCCGCAAACTTATATGAATCTTTCGGGCGAAAGCGTAAGAGAACTTGTAGATTATTATAAATGTGACAATACAGATATTATTGTGATTTATGATGATATAAGTCTTGATGTCGGACGCATAAGGATAAGAAAAAAGGGAAGCGCAGGCGGACATAACGGTATAAAAAATATCATTGCACATCTTGGTACGGATGTATTTGACAGGATTAAGGTAGGAGTAGGTGAAAAGCCTTCACGGATGGATCTTGCTGATTATGTCCTTGGGAAGTTTTCCAAGGAAGAGCAGCCGATTATAAGAGATGCGGCAGATACTGCCAGATGCGCAATCGCAGATATACTAAAAGAAGATGCTGATTATGCTATGAATAAGTATAATTAAATTAAGTTGAATGCGCGATGGTCAAGTATAATTATAGTTATGCATAATGCACTATGATTAATTATAATTGTTTTTATGAGATATGATTTTTTTGCAGCCGGTTTTTATAAATCGACTGCAATTACATTTAATTAAATATTGGAGGTTCTTGATATGCAGGCGATTGTTTCGGCATTTAAAGAAGAACCGGGATTTGTAGGACTGAGAGAAGATTTAAAGGATGATATTTTTCCTATACATGTGTGGGGTATTGACAGACATGTGGAGCCTCTTTTAATTAAGTCTCTTGAGGAAGAAAAAAAGCTTAAGCTTATAATAACCTATGACGAAAGAAGGGCAAGGGAGATTGTAAGCGATTATAAGCTTTTTGACAGAGAGGTTTTTTATTATCCGGCAAAGGATGCTCTTTTTTATTATGCAGATATTCATAGTAATGAAACTGCAAAAAGCAGATTGGAGATTATAAGGCACATAGCAAACAAGGATGCAGTGACTGTTGTAACTACGATAGAGGGACTTATGGATAAGATTCCGGATATAAGTCATATCGTGGAAAATGTAATCAATCTGAAAAAGGATGAGAGTATTGATACCATAGAATTTTCCGGTAAGCTTACATCCCTTGGATATGAAAAAACATTTATGGTAGAAGAGCACGGGCAGTTTTCGGTACGTGGAGGAATAATTGATATATTCCCACTTACGGAAGAGTGCCCTTATCGTGTTGAGCTCTGGGGAGATGAAATATATTCCATACGAAGCTTTGATGTGGAAAGTCAGCGTTCCATAGAGGAGATAGATGAATTAAATATATACCCTTCCTGTGAAATGGTTCTTACCGAGGAGCGTATCGCCAAGGGTATTTCGGCTATAGAAAAAGAGCATAAGACACAAAGTGCCATGTTAAAAAAGAGTTTCAGAACTGAGGCCTATGCAAGACTCAATAAGATGGTTGATACGGTTAAGGAGGAACTTAAGGAATTTAACTCTACCATGGGACTTGACAGCATGGTTGAGTATTTCTTTGATGATACCGTTTCATTTCTGGATTATTTTCCGGATGATACTGAGATTTATATAGATGAGCCGGAGAAGGTTTATCATCAGGCGGATGTATATACATCGGAGTTTGCGCAGTCTATGACAGGAAGACTTGAAGGTGGTTATATACTACCAAAGCAAGCTGAGGTTTTATACGAGGGAAAGAAAATAGTTGCAAGGCTTGGTGAGCGAAAGATAGTTATGATTTCCGAAAACTATCTGCCGGAAAGAGTATGGAATGAGAAAAAAGCAGTCAATATCAGAACCATGAGTTTAATAAGCTATAATAACAGCTTTGAGGGACTTATGTCTGATATTAAAAAATGGAAAAAGAAAAAATATAAGATAATTATTCTTTCTCCTTCAGGTACCAGAGCAAAAAGAATCGCAGCTGATTTAAACGATAATGATATACCTGCATATTATCTTGAGAAGGGTGACCGGGATATAAAAAACGGTGAGATTATGACCGCAGCCGGACGCCTTGAAACAGGCTTTGAGATAAGCAGTGCAAAGCTTGTTGTAATAAGTGAATCCGATATATTTACAGCGAGAGAAATTAAGAAAAAGAAAAAATCAGTTAAGTATCAGGGCGATAAGATCGGAAGCTTTTCTGATGTAAATGTAGGTGATTATGTTGTTCATCAAAATCATGGTATAGGTATTTATCGTGGTATAGAACAGGTTGAAACCGATGGCATCCTTGAGGATTATATCAGCATCGAATACGATAAGGGAAGTAAGCTTTTTATACCTGTAGACCAGCTTTCGATGATAGGTAAGTTTTCCGGTAAGGACGGAGCAAAGCCAAAGCTTAATCGACTTGGCGGAGCAGATTGGGAAAAGGTAAGGCAGCGTGTCAAGGGACACATTTCAGATATCGCTAAAGAACTGGTGGAGCTTTATGCAAAAAGACAGACAGTACACGGTTTTGCGTATTCACCGGATACCGTATGGCAAAATGAGTTTGAGGAGCTTTTTCCGTATGAGGAAACCTATGACCAGCAAAAGGCTATAGAGGAAACAAAGCATGATATGGAAAGTGACAAGATTATGGATCGTCTTATCTGTGGTGATGTAGGCTTCGGTAAGACAGAGATTGCCATAAGAGCAGCCTTTAAGGCGGTTCAGGACAACAAGCAGGTTGCCTATCTTGTGCCGACAACCATACTTGCAGAGCAGCACTTTGATACATTTGCGGAAAGAATGAAAAACTTTCCGATTAATATCCGTATGCTTTCAAGATTCTGTACGCCAAAGGAGATAAAGCAAAATCTTGCTGATATAAAAAACGGAACTGCGGATATCGTTATAGGAACTCACAGACTTTTGTCAAAGGATGTTGAGTTTAAAAATCTTGGTTTGCTCATAATCGATGAGGAGCAAAGATTTGGTGTAAAGCATAAGGAACAGATAAAGCAGCTTAAGGTAAATGTAGATGTGCTTACGCTTACAGCCACACCAATCCCGCGTACTCTTCATATGAGTATGGTTGGACTTAGAGATATAAGTCTTTTGGAGGAGGCACCTATTGACAGAATGCCTATCCAGACATATATCATGGAGTATGATATAGAGTTTGTAAAGGAAGCAATCAACAGAGAGCTTGCCCGTAACGGACAGGTTTATTACGTTTATAACAGAGTAAATACAATAGAGGATATAACCGCGTCTCTTCGTGCGGTTGTACCGGATGCAACCATTGAATTTGCACATGGAAAAATGAACGAGCGCGAGCTTGAGGATATCATGAGGAGATTCGTAAAAAAGGAGATAGATGTTTTAGTGTCTACAACTATCATTGAAACAGGTCTTGATATCCCAAATGTCAATACAATTATCATCCATGATGCAGACAAGTTTGGACTTGCTCAGCTGTATCAGTTAAGAGGTCGTGTGGGAAGAACCAACAGGAGTGCCTATGCATTTTTACTCTACAAGCGCGACAAGATGATAAAAGAGGTTGCGGAGAAGAGACTTAAGGCAATAAGAGAGTTTACGGATCTTGGCTCCGGCTACAAGATATCCATGAAGGATCTTGAGATAAGAGGCGCGGGAAATCTGCTGGGACAGGAGCAGTCAGGAAATATAGAAGCTGTCGGATATGACCTTTACTGCAAGATGTTAAATGATGCGATTAAGAGGCTTTCCAGTGAAAAAGAGGAGGCGGATTTTGAGACCACAATTGAGCTTCCTGTAGAGGCTTATATACCGGATACTTATGTAAAGAGTGAATACATTAAGCTTGATTTATATAAACGTATATCAAAATGTACCACAAGAGAGGAAAATGATGATATAATAGAAGAGATTCATGACAGATTTGGTGAGGTGCCTAAATGTGTTCTGAGGCTCTTTGACATAGCATATCTTAAAGCACTTGCACATAGTGTGTATGTTATGGACATTAAATATGTGACAGATACTCTTTATTTTGTGATGTGGCCGGATGCACCGGTCAATCCTGATAAGATGAACGGACTTTTGAAAAAATACAGAGGAAGACTTAAATTTGTTCCCGATAAAAATGCAGGCTTCAGACTTCCGGCATCCAAGCTTATACCGGATGAATTGCTAGAAACGGCTATGGCAACGGTTATGGATCTTAATGTTTTGTTTGAAGAATGATTAGAGGAAGGAAAAAATGGTTGTGAGAAAGAAAACTTCAATTATTTTATTATTATTGATGCTGATTTTTGTACTTATTACAGGCTGTGGCGGGGAATTGTCTAAGGAGAATCAGGATAAGGATAGTACCGTGGTTTTTCAATATGGCGATAATATAGTTACAAAAGCAGAGGTATATATATATGTAAATACTATCAAGGAAAGATATGAAAGTCAGTATGGTCAGGATGTCTGGGAGCTTTCTCTTCCGGAGAATTCAGGTGATGAAGTTTCTATGGCTGATCTTACCAGGGAGGCAGTTGTTACGGAGATAGTAAAGATAAAAACTCTCTGTGCGCATGCTGATGATTATGATGTTTCACTCACAGAAAAGGAATTGGCTGATATAGATGATGCGGCAAAAAAGTTTTTTGATGGACTAACCGAAAATGATAAAGCTTCTATGGATATGACATTGGAAAAGGTTACTCAGGTTATGACTGAAAATACTATCGCAAAGAAGGTTGAAGATAAAATCCTGGAAAATTCACCTATTGAAATATCAGATGAGCAGGCAAGGGAAACTACATTTTATGATATGTATTTTGAGTGCTATTCGATTGATGAAAAAGGAGTTATAGTTCCATTTGATAATGAGAAGAAAAGGCAGCAGTATGAGCAGGCTTTATCAGCCTGTAGTACAATTGCAACTACTTCTGTTGATGTAGGCATAGATTCTGAAAGTATGGAAAAACTTTCCGAGTATTATAAGCTTGAGCATGCCGGAGAAAAGACAATGACTCCAGAAGAAATACTTGAAACCTATGGTGAGGATATTTACAATCTTTTGTACAATATGAAAAATGGTGATTATAGTACGGTTGTTGAAAGCGAATACGGTTATCATGTTTTTCTTATGATATCTCTGACTGATATAGATGCGACTGCAGCAAAAAAGGAGCAGATGACTTTAGATGCAATAGATAATCAGCTCTCAGATACAATAGACAAATGGAAAAAGGAAATAGATGCAGATTTCACATATCCTGACTCTGTTGATATGGATGTATATGATACGATTTCGATAGCAACCTGATTAGTTTTTATAAATAAATAATTTATAATGAGATAGTTTTTGAATAAAATATTCCTTTATGCAGATAATATTTTTGAAGATGGCGATTGCGATAGTCAAATCTCGCAATCGCCATTTTATCTAAGAAAAGGCAATTGGTTTTTTAAATATTATTCATGGAGGAACATTTTATGTGGGGATATATAATAGCACTTATTTCCGGTGCACTTATGAGTATACAGGGAGTATTTAATACAGGAGTAACAAAGCAGACTTCTACATGGCTTGCATCAGCATGGGTGGCATTTTCCGGATTTTTGGCAGCATTTATAATCTGGATTATATTTGAGAGAAATCAGGCAGGCATTATGTCACTTACCAAAATAGATGATAAATATATGCTGCTTGGAGGAGTTATAGGTGCATTTATAACCTGGACGGTTATAAAGAGTATGGCATCCCTTGGTCCGGCAAAGGCTGTGCTTTTAATTGTTATTGCCCAGCTTTTGGTAGCGTATTTTATAGAGCTGCTTGGCTGGTTCGGAGTTGAGAAAAGTCAGTTTGAAATGACTAAGCTTATAGGGATAATTGTGGCGATAGCCGGTTTCTTTCTATTTCAGTGGAAAAAGTAATTTTTTTATTAAAAGTGTTGTAAAATTTGTATTTTTTTTGTAAAATATGTTAGGTGTTTTGTATATGCAATATGGAAATTTTTACCTTTTTTATAATGAGCCTTTATAAAAAGGGGGATTTTTCATGAAGCGTATTTTATTTATTTTTTTTATAAATTTTATATTATGTTTTTTAGTGGCATGCGGCAAGCAGGGAGAGTTTGTAAAAGCATCATCTGTTACAAGTGAAGAGATTTTATCAAACGGAGAGGCTGAACTTGAAATTTTAGAATCTGAAGATGCAGCCGGTGTTACATTTGCCGTTCATGTGTGTGGTGCGGTTGTTAATCCGGGAGTTTATTATCTTGATTCAGACTCGTTAAAAAAGGATGCGCTTGATGCGGCAGGAGGTTTTGTCGATGGAGCTTCCTTGGAATATATTAATCTTGCCCAGCATATAAAAGATGGTGAGCAGATTTATTTTCCTTATGAGGATGAGGTTGATTTGCTTGAAGATAGAGCCTGGGATAACGATGCATATTATGGAACAGATGACGAGGTTTATGATAAAACCGATAATGAACCGGAAGGCGTATCGGATGATTTATCAAAAGGGTCATATGATTCATCAGGAAAGCTTAACATAAACCGTGCCGATAAAGAAGAACTTATGACTCTTTCCGGCATAGGTGAGGCGAAGGCAAATGCAATTATTTCCTATAGGGATGAGCATGGCATTTTTAAAAACATTGAGGAGTTAAAAAACATAACAGGCATCAAGGACGGAGTTTATAATAAGATTAAGGATTATATAACGGTTGATTGAGGTTTGAAGAAAATGAAAAAAGTATTGGTTGTAGATGATGAAAAGTCAATTGTAAAAGGAATTAAGTATAGTCTTGAGCAGGATGATATGGAGGTTGATGTAGCCTATGACGGAGGAGAAGCTCTGACTAAGGCTAAGGAGAATACATATGACATAATTCTTCTTGATATCATGCTTCCTGTACACACGGGTCTTGAGGTTTGCCAGATGATAAGAGAGTTCTCGGATGTCCCGATTATTATGCTTACTGCCAAAGGTGAGGATATGGATAAGATACTCGGCCTTGAGTACGGTGCGGATGATTATATAACCAAGCCTTTCAATATACTTGAGGTTAAAGCCAGAATTAAAGCTATTTTAAGGCGTAATGGTAAGGCTGTTGCCGAGGCAGATAATTCCAGAATTATTGAAGTCAAAGGACTGAAAATTGATTTGGATAGCCGTCGTGTTTATATAGACGGAGAAGAGGTTAATCTTACAGCTAAGGAATTTGATTTGATTTATCTTTTGGTTTCCAATCCAAATAAGGTTTATTCAAGAGATCAGCTTCTTGATCTTATCTGGGGTACTTCTTATCCGGGAGATGCAAGAACAGTGGATGTTCATGTAAGAAGACTTCGTGAGAAGATAGAAACCACTCCCGCTACCCCAAAATATGTACATACAAAATGGGGAGTCGGATATTATTTTGCATAATCCGAAATTGTTTTATAAAGTATATTTTTAATGTCATCATTAGCGAAAGAAAGCTCGATACTGTTTTTATAAATCAGCATCAGTTCTTCTTTCGCTATATTTAATTTATCGGTTATTAATTCGTATTCACGACTCATGGTTGTGTTGCTTACAGTACGGTTGTCTGTATTAACCGTGGCTTTGATACCGTAGTCGATAAATGCTCTTAAAGGATAATCCGTGCCCGGTTTTACAGCTTTGGTCTGATAGTTTGAAGTCGGACACAGTTCAAAGCCTATAGACCTTTCCTTACAAAGTCTTATAAGATCTTTATCATCTAAAAGACATATACCGTGACCAATCCTCTTTGCTCCGGCATCGACTGCTATTTTTATATTTTTGCTTCTGCCACATTCACCGGAATGTATAGTAAATGGCATATCAAGGCGTGCAGCTTCTTCAAAAAGATAGGTAAATTTTTCATTTGGAAATCCTGCCTCATCACCTGCAAGATCAAGGGCACAGATACCTTTTCCCAGGTATTCGCGACCGGCTTTTAACATATTAAGATTATCGGTTTCGCTGTGATGTCTCATAGCACATATTATAATATTTGAATATACTCCATAGGTATTAAAACCTTCTTTTGTGCCGTCAATTACTGCTTCATATATATCATTATAGCTTAGTTCATTATTGATACTAAGTGTCGGGGCAAATCTTATTTCAAGGTAAGTGATATTTTCTGCTTTTGCCTGACTGATAACATCTATCACAGCATTTTTTAGATTATCTTTCGTTTGAAGTGCAGATACAGGCAGATCAAATTTGGTCAGGTATTCTGCCAGACTTTGGCAGTCATAAGGGGCAGTAAGCTCATTTGGATCAACGGATTTGTTCAGACATTTTTCTATAAACTCTCGGCTCAAAGAACCGTCAAGATGACAGTGTAGGTCGATTTTCGGCAGATCATTTATATATGACATGGCAATTCCTCCTTATGATAACAGTTTGGAAAAATCTGTAGTTATTTCAATTTAAGATAATCGGTTTTAAAAAAGTCTGTAGTTATTCTAATTTAAGATATCTGCTATGGAATTGATTATAGTAGTTATTACTAAAGATATCTGCTTTAGAAATGATTATGGATATATTTTATCAATTTTAGCGGTTGATAACAAGAGTATATTAAAATGACATGTTAATCTTTGTAAAGACAAATGTTTGAATGGTGTTAAAACAAAATGTTTGAATTATGAAAAGACAAATGTATGAATGATGTAAGAACAAAATGTTTGAATGGCGTTAAAACAACTGCTGCTTGCTGTGTAAAAATATGTGTGATATTATGAAAGATATGATATTGAAATGGAGATAGAAAAGTGAAGATTTTTTCTGAGAAAAAAGATGGTATAAGTCTTAAGCTTTTTGTGGCAGCGGTTATCATTGTTGTGTGTGCTGCTTCTATAGGTATATATGCACTTATTTCCGAAAAGATTTATTATAAACAGTATAAAAATGATATTCTTGAAGATGTTGATAAAGATACTGAGATAATTGCAAAGCATCTGATTGAAAATATGTCTGAGGATAATCAGAATGAGACTCAGGAAGATAACCCTAATGGCAATCAAGACGTGTCAGAGATATTTGCAGGCGCTTCAGTGGATTCTGCAGGCTCGAAATATGATTCATTGGATTCGGATATTGAACTTCTTTCGGCAGTATATGAAGGGAGAGTTATTTTAGTTGATGCTGAGTATAGAATTATCAAAGATTCTTCAGATTCTAAAAATAATAAGTATATAATAAGTGAAGAACTTATCTCGGCGATGCATGGAAATGATAATAGTTATATTTATGAGAATGATGATTATATCCGGTATATAAAAAAGATAAAAGACGGTGATGAAAAAAATATCGGATTGATTTTGGTTCATATCTCAAAAGATAAGATTGATTCTATAAGTGATGCTGTATCTGCAAAGCTTATTGTAGTTTTTTTGGTTATACTGGTGCTCTGCATTATGATTTCTCATTATATAAGCTCATTTAGTGTAAGAGATTTAAGATATATAAATAACCAGATGGATATAGCTCAAAACGGACACCTTGATGAACCTATAAAGGAAAAGGGTTTTACTGAGTTTAGAAATCTTATAGGTAACTATAATGAAACTATAGAAAAACTTGCGGATATTGATTCAAGCAGACAGGAATTTGTTTCAAATGTGTCGCATGAGTTAAAGACACCGATAACATCCATGAAGGTTCTGGCAGATTCACTTGTTCAAAATGAGGATGCTGACCTTAATATGTACAAGGAGTTTATGAGTGATATCGTAGATGAAATTGACAGAGAAAGTAAGATTATAACTGACTTACTTACTCTTGTTAAGATGGATAAAAAGTCTGCTGAGATGAATATCGAGGAGATTAGCATAAATAATCTTTTGGATATTATTTTGAAAAGGGTTATCCCGATTGCAAATCAGAGAAATATTGAAATAACCTATGAGAGCTACAGGGATGTGGTTGCAGAGGTGGATGAGGTTAAGCTGAGCCTGGCACTTTCAAATATCATTGAAAATGCAGTTAAGTATAATATTGATAATGGCTGGGTCAAAGTGACATTAAATGCAGACCACAAATATTTCCATATTAAGGTAGCTGATTCGGGGGTGGGTATCCCGGATGATTGTAAATCGATGGTTTTTGAGAGATTTTACAGAGTTGATAAAGCAAGGAGCCGTGATACCGGTGGAACGGGACTGGGTCTTGCGATAACCAAAAATGTTATCAGTATGCATAACGGAACTATAAAGCTTTACAGTGAGTCCGGTGAGGGTACCACATTTACGATTAAAATTCCGCTTAAAAGGGGATAAGTGAGCATGAAGGATAAAAGGATGATAAAAGTTAATAAATGTTTGATGGCATTCGCTTTTTGTTTTGTTTTTATGTGTATGTCTGTTTTGCTTACCGGCTGTGGTGAGGCTCAGATTGAAAAGACAACTGCATCTACAGAAAGTGGTATTCCGGAGACAACTATGATATATATATATCATCCGGATGGTTATAAGGTGGTAGTTGAGGATGAAAGATATCAGCTTAAACAGCCGGATTCGACCTCGGCATCTATTGAGGAACTTATGTCTGCTATGGCACCTTATTATGAAGACAGACTTTCATATACCACATATATGATTGATTCGGATAATGTGGTAACCCTTGAGTTTAAGATAGTAGGAGACTATGACGATGATTATGTTCTGCTGGCAAAAGCAGGCCTCATCAGGACGTTGTATCAGATTGTTGACATATCAAATATAAGAATTACTATTTATTCTGAAGACGATGAGGTCATTTCAGATGAGCTTCTTGACAGAGATTCAATATATTATTATGATGAGGATACTGAAGCTTATAAATAGATTGGGACGGTTTGATATAGATATAGTTGCATAAATATATTGAGATATTAAAAAGGTATGGTATTATAAAAAAGGTATGATACTTTTTGACAATATTTTATAACTTATTTAATGTGTCTGCTTGTGTTTTTACAGAAACTTCTGCAGTTATTCAAAAAGGAGAAAAAATTGAAAAGACCGCTACTATGGGCTGTTGTTTCGTTTGCACTTGGAGAGGTGATAAGCTTATATGCCGATAGTATTTTTATGATAAGCATAATATTTATTATGCTTATTTGTATTGCTTTTTTTGTGATATCAAAGTTTAAGGATTTTAATTTGCGCCTGGCTTTGATACTTTTTTTGTGTTGCCTTGCGGGACTTTTAAATGTGCACCTTAGAGATGATGAGTGGAAGATTATTCAAATATTAAATGAGATAAAAGAGAATTATGGAAACGATGATATAGATAAGAATAAAGTAGACTATGATGCAAAGGAAGATATAGATATCTCAGACTATGGTACAAAGGAAGATATAGGTACCTCAGACTATGGAGCGAAAAAAGATATAGGTATCTCAGACTATGATGCGAAGGAAGATATAGATATCTCAGACTATGATGGAATGGTAGTGGATTGTTATGGAGTGATTTATAAGATATCCGAAAACGGTGATAAGTATGATTTATATATTCATCTTGACTACGGATTTAATGTTGCGGTTTTTGGTGTTAAAGGTAATTTGAACATGTCTTTTTCTGATTATGCTACAAAGGAAGACGGAGAATTTGAAAAAAGTGGTGAATATGAAGTAAATGAAAGGGGTGTTGGATATGAAGGAAATGGACATGAAGGAAATGAATATGAAGGATATAGATATGTTAGATATAAATATGGAGATGTGGTCAAGCTATATGGAAAGTTAAACAGTTTTTCGCACAATTCTAATCCCGGATGCTTTGATTTTAAAAAGTATTATAAGTCGAAAAATGTTTTGTTCAGGGTAGATAAGAGTAGCATTGACTTGGTTTCTGAAAATGATTCATTTAAGTACAGATATTTGAATTTTTTGTTTGATGTCAAGCTGTTATCAAAGGATAAATTATATAAAATTACTGATAAAAAAACAGCCGGAATTTATAGTGGGATTTTGCTTGGAGATAGAAAAGCAGTGGATGAATTGACAAGGCTTGATTATCAAAATAATGGTATAGCACACATTCTTGCTATATCGGGTCTGCATATTTCCTTGATATTTGGACTTTTTTATAAGCTTTTAAGGAGATTAAGAGTAAACAGATATGTGGCAGGAGGTATTGGCTTTTTGCTTTTATTTTCCTATGCTTTGATGACTGGATTTAGTATGTCGACACTTAGGGCACTTTGTATGATAGTGCTTTCTCTTATAGCGGTTTATACAGGTGAGACATATGATATGCCGGTGGCACTCTCGGCGGCTACTTTGATTATTCTTTTATACAATCCATTTAAACTTTTTGACAGCTCTGTCATCTTGAGTGTAACTGCAATTGCGGGTGTTTGTGTGGGACGATATATCCTTAAGCATCTCAAATATTTTTATTATATTAATACTTGGAAAAAGAAGTTTTTTGCATCGGTTATTATGTCTTTTTCGGTTAATCTGGTTATGTTTCCGGTAGTTATATACATTTATCATGAGGTGACTCCTTACAGTGTAATTTTAAATCTATTGGTTATCCCGCTTATGACAGTGGTTTTTGTGGCAGGATTTTTTGGCGTTATAACAGCTTATTTTTCTGTTGGTGCAGCTTCTTTTTTTATTAAACCGGGCGAGTGGGTTCTTAAGTTTTATGATTTCTTATGCGGTGCATTTTACAGACTTCCGTTTGGCAGGGTTAATATCGGCAGGATATACATTTATCAGATAGTTATATTTTATGTGATGCTGGTTTTGCTGCTTGCACTTTTCAACAAGCGGCTGATGGAGGATGTGCGTGCAAAGATTTATAAAAAGTTTCATAAGTGGTTTTCCTTTAAAAAGTGGAGGCTTTTATGTGGATTGTATGTGTTGATCGTTTTGAGTTTTTGTGGCGGAAGTTTATGTTATACATATATGCTTTCACAGGGCGAGCTTGTGGCATTTATCGATGTAGGTCAGGGTGACGGAATTTTATTGCGCACTGAGTCGGGTGTAAATATTGTTATTGATGGTGGCTCAACTTCTGAGGATGAACTTGGAAGATATGTTATGCTTCCGGTTATTAAATATTACGGCATGGCACACATTGATTATTGGTTTGTATCGCATACAGACAAGGATCATATAAGCGGACTTCTTTACATTTTAGAGTTGGGTGAAAGATCGGGTATTAGGATTGATAATCTTGTGTTTTCTTATGCGATGGAGGACGAGGATGCATTTACGGAACTTATAACTTTGGCGGCTAAGAATGAAATTAATGTTATGTTTATGGAAACCGGAGATTATGTGACAGATGAATCTTTTGAGCTTATATGTGCTCATCCTGACAGAGCATATGAAACTGATGATATCAATGATGCGTCACTTTGTCTTAGCTATATATCCGATGATTGTTCTGTTTTGTTCACCGGCGACATGGGTGATGATGCACTTAGCTATATGCTCTTGAACGCGCAGGATTATCTTCTTGATCGCTATGATATCCTCAAGGTTCCTCATCATGGTTCAAGGAATTCTATTAATTGGGATTTCTATAACATGATTGACTTTGAGGCGGCGGTTATATCTTGCGGGGAAAACAATTCCTATGGCCACCCGCACGAGGAAGTGCTGGAAATGTTGGATAAGTTTGGGGTTAGAATTCGGCGAACTGATTTGGAAGGGGGAGTGATTGTGGAGTAGGTATAATATGAATGTTACAGGGGACAGGGGTCTTATCACAAAAATATAAATGTGATATGGGATAGGGTGAGAATGACAAGTAAGTTGAAACAGGGAGTTTGTTAGGAAAGGGCTAACAGAAGCAAGGAAAAGTGGTTAATTTATAGCCATGATGAAGTGGAAGAGAGTGTGTGTGACAGGAAATGGCTAACAGAAGTAAGAGAAAGTGGTTAATTTATAGCCATGATGAAGTGGAAGAGAGTGTGTGTGACAGGAGATGGCTAACAGAAGTAAGAGAAAGTGGTTAATTTATAGCCATGATGAAGTGAAAGAGAGTGTGTGTGACAGGGAATGGCTAACAGAAACAATGAAAAAGGGCTAATTTATAGCCATGTTGGAGTGAAAGGGAGCGCGTGTGACAGGAAATGGCTAACAGAAGCAATGAAAAAGGGCTAATTTATAGCCATAATGGAGTGAAAGGAAGTGTACGTGATAGGAAATGGCTAACAGAAGCAATGAAAAAGGGCTAATTTATAGCCAAACCTGAGTGAAAGAGAAAGTGTGTGACAGGAAATGGCTAACAGAAGTTAAGAAAAAGTCGCAAGTTATAGCCAAACTGAAAAAAGATAATACAGGATAAGGATAAGACAAGAAAAATAGCTAAAAAAACTATAATAGTATGTTTGGGAGGAGATGTTGGTATGATTATAATTAAAGAGATAGATAAAAAAATAGAATGTTATGAAACATATCTTAATAGAATATCAGATGAATTAACAAAGATGAAAAAGCTTGTTCCTGAAAAGGTGATGTTACGAGCTGTTAAACATCGAAATGAGTATCAGTATTTTATAAGGAAAGTTGGGTCAGATGGAAATGGAATTTATATTAAAAAAGAAGAACTAAATAAAGCAAAAGTACTTGCTCAAATAGAATATAATGAAAAACTTATATTGCTTCTTAAGGACTCTATAATTAATCTAAAAAAAATAAAAGAAGAATGGATTGAGAATCCTTTTGTAAATGCTAAAGAAAAATTAAACCTGGCAAAAAGAGAGTTGATAAATATGCCTGTTGTTACAGATGAAATCTACATTCAACAATGGAAAGAACAGGAATATAAAGGTGTGAGTTTTACAGATGATTATCCGGAATATTATACAAGACAAGGCTTGAGAGTGAGGTCAAAATCTGAAGTTATTATAGCGGATATTTTGGATGAGACAGGGATACCGTTTCTTTACGAAAAACCATTGAAGACAAAAACAGGAGTTACTCATCCTGATTTTACGGTATTGGATATATCAAAAAGAAGAGAAATATATTGGGAGCATTTTGGTATGATGGATGATATAGATTATAGAAATAATGCTTTTTTGAAAATGAAAAAATATGAGGAAAGTGGTCTATATCAGCATGATTGTATGATATGGACTTTTGAAACGTCAAAGTATCCGATAAATACAAAAGAAATAAGAAGGATGATTACTGGATTAAAGGAAATGCTTGGATATTATTGAGTGTGACAAGGTGCCTGTCCACGTGTCACATTTTATTCCGACATTATAGCATTCTCAATTGTATTAGTAATGAAAGGAGGGAAAAGTACGATGTCAAAATCAAAGGTGCGTACAGATAAAGAAATTGAGGAAATTTATATGCGACACAGCAATACTATATATCGGATTTGCTTTGCTTATATGAAGAATCATGTTGATACTGAAGATGCTGTCCAGGAAACCTTTTTTAAGTTGATAAAAAGTAGACCGTTTTTTGAGAGTAAAGAACATGAAAAAGCATGGCTTATTAGAACTGCTACTAACATATGTAAAAACATTCTCAAACATTGGTGGATGAAAAGGGAAAATATAGATGATTTTTGTAACCTTCAGAGTTCGAAGAAAAAAGAAACAGATGATATACTTAATTTAGTTATAGAACTTCCGGAAAAATATAAAACCGTTGTTTATTTATATTATTATGAAGGATATAATAGCGTGGAAATTGCAAAAATAATGAAAAAACCACAATCAACAATTAGAAATTATTTGCACGAAGCACGTGCTATTCTAAAAGAAAGGTTAGGTGATGATTTCAATGAAGAATGATAAAATTATTATTTCTTGGAATAAAATTAAACCTAGTGATTCGGCAAATGAACGTATGCTCTCTGCTATATTGGAGAGGAATCGTTCTATGTATCATAGAAATAAAAAAGAAATAGTTCAAAGAAAACAAAAAATAAAAAAAATGTTGATTTTATTTGGAGCCTGTTTTATAGTTGCCGTGGTTATTGTGGGAATTTTGATGTTTAATAAATCGAGAACAAGTGTAATAATGAGTCCTTTGTCTGTAAGCGCATCAGAGCTTGGCATGGAAGAATATATTTTTGGCGTTGAACTTCCAAGTGTAATTTATGGAGATGATGGTAGAATTATTATGTATGATTTTAGAGGCGTCTATGTGTATGATTTGAAAAATGAGAAATTAACGGGATATGCGGACTTTCGACCAATTAATATGACTTTAATACAAGGTGATAATCCTACATTTGTTGAGGCATCATCAGATGGAAAACTTGTGAAATTTTATAATAACGAAAAAAAATATTTATATGATGTTGAAATTAATGAAATCAAAGAGGTAATAAATTATAATGAAATCACAGAAGATTTTCAGGAAGGAGTGGTTGAAGTATTTATAGCAGGTGATAAGGAATCGCTTTCGAAAGAATATACAACTTATAAAATGAAAGATGGTTCGTTAATAGCTGTAATTTTAGTTTTTAATCCGGAATTTGAAGATGATGTTCCTAAATATAGGAATTTATATCTCATAAGGGAGGTTAATAATGAACGATTTGATTACGCAATATTTCAGTAAGGTGTGATAAAGTGAAAATTTGACAAAATACCTGTCCGCGTTTCATATCCGTTGCAATAATGAAACTAACAATAAAAATATAATCAATTAATTGTAAATAATATGAGGGATAAGAATGAAACCATATAATGATAGTAAAAATAAACTTCAATTGGAAAGTGTAAGCATTTGCAGCTTAAATCAAGAAGACTATTCAGTATTAAAAGATTTCCTGTATGAAGCAATCTTTATACCGGATGGGGTTACACCGCCGCCAAAAGATATTATCTATAATCCCGAACTAAAGCTTTACTATGAGGATTTTGGAAAAGGAAAGGCTGATTATGGATTTGTTGCCTGTATAGATGAGAAAATAATAGGTGTTGTCTGGGTCAGGATAATGAATGATTATGGGCACATAGATGATGATACACCATCATTTGCAATATCACTGTATAAGGAATATCGCGGGATGGGGATAGGAACAGCGTTGATGGACAAGATGCTCAGGCATTTAAAAAATGAAGGATATAAGAAAGCATCACTTGCTGTTCAGAAAGCTAATTATGCTGTGAGAATGTATGAGAAGCTTGGATTTAAAACCGTAGATGAAAATGAAGAAGAATTTATTATGGTATATGAATTTGATAAGATGTGATATAATCCTTAAGGAAAGTATCAGATTTTAAGCAGTCATAAAAGCAGAGTTGACAAATACCTAACTCTGCTTAAAATGTGATTCTTTCCGATTGTACCAAAGCGCGACCTTAAATAGAAATGTATGGGGATTGAATAC
>JAFUGL010000046.1 GCA_017469405.1 Lachnospiraceae bacterium
AGCATCACCGGTAACCTCAGGTTGTGTTTCATTATATACGACCTCAACCGTTAAATCGGATATATCATCAATGCTGTTGAGCTTTTCTTCAAGCATATCAACTGTCGCATGTTCATCAACATCTATTCCGACAGTCTCCGGCATAATCTCAAATTCACCATTTATCAATTCTATGGATGCAGGTGAAGCCTCTTTCTCCAGAGTCAATAACTGATTTTCAAGATTCGCATAGGAATCCGTTCCAAGAGAAAAGTTAAGATCAAGCTCCTGTGCATTTCCACTCTCAAGGTCTTTGGTATCCTTGTATCTTTTTAATACATTACCCTTACGTCCATAGCCATATGCTGCATTTACCACTGTATCAGCATCTACAGATACACCTATATCAGACAGACTTACATCTACCGACTCATCACCACATATGAATTTTACTGATGATGCATTAACCTCATTTATATATGATGTGCAGGCCGCCCTTGCTTCGTCTATCGTCATACCGCCCACATTTATGTCACCGATATAGACATTAGGCAGTATAGTATCCTGTCCTGCGGACTCCTGAGTATATTCCTGTCCTTCTGTATCTGCTACATCACCTGCTTCCTCTGCCAAAGCATTATAGGAGCCCCCTCCTATAACTGCAAATGCAACAAGAACACCGAGCATGCCCTTCCTCATATGCAAAGACATTGTCTTAAAAAAATTATTATCCATCATAATATCTCCATTCTTGAAAAAACATATAACAAATGGTATCCTATAAAGCAGATACCAAGAGAGTTATAACCATGGCAAGAACCAAAACTATGCAGATTATAGCTGATATAAGCTTTTGCTTTTTCTTGTTATTAAAATTAATCATTATTATTACCTCCAAAGGATTTGATGTTATGAGTTACGCTTCTTATGTTTTAATTATATTGACCCTGCTGCTCGGATTTCTGATGTACCGCGCAAACGCTGTCCAGAACAAGCGGGAATCCAAAGAGAAGGAAGATTTCTGGGACCGCGAGCTGCGAGCAAGCTTCACACGCCGTGCCGACATCTCCAACCTCGATTATATTACGCTTAATACTGACACTCTTCCTATAAAAGAAGCAGAGCAAAAGGGCTTTTCAGATATTACAAAAAATATTCTGTATTATACCGATAAAAAGCTTCTCAATCTGTCCGACTACAGCAACACTGACCTTAAGCTTATGTACGGACCTGCCAACCTCGAAGAGTTATCTGAATATGATAATAACTTCAATCAGGTAATCCGACTTATCAATAAGCTAAGCACTAAACTCATTGAAGCGGATGAGCCAGAGCTTGCTAAAAGCTTTCTGGAATACAACATATCAATAGGCTCCGACATCAGTTCGGATTTTGAAATGCTCGGCAGTATATATTATAGTAAAAATGATATGGACAGCTTTAATAAGCTTTCGGCAAAAGCCGAAGAAATTAATTCACTATCCCAAAATCTCATCAAACTCAAGTTAAATAATATCAAATCAGCCGATAAATAGCAATAATTCACAGGCTATTTTTTGATTTTTGTTGTAGGGTTACAATTGATGTGACACCTACCCACTATACAAAAGCGATTGGTTCCGTTAGAATATTAATCACCACAAAAAACACCTAACTTTGAAAGGAATCCAATCGCCATGAATATTATAGCACATTCACAACGATATTTACCACATGATTTAAACACAAAATTTTATGCTGTTAAACTTTACCGTACCGGTGTTGGTGTTGCTTTTGTCTGCCGTCGTTATAAAATTTCCAAATCATCACTTATGAGATGGAATAAGAAATTCGACGGCACAAAGGAGTCACTTTTTGATAAATCTCACCGACCCCTGACGAAACACCCTAACTCTCATACTGATGAAGAAATCAAATGGATTAAAGATTTTCATCGCCGTAATCCTCACATATCAGTTTGTGAGTTGTATGGCAAGCTAAGAACTATCAAGGGATATACCAGACATCCCGGTTCTTTGTACCGCATATACCGAAAGTTAGGATACAGCAGCTCTGCACCTTCAACAAAAGAAAGATACAAGCCTCAGCCTTATGATACTCCTAAACAGCTTGGCATCAAATGGCAAATGGATGTAAAATATGTTCCTACTGCCTGTTACTCAGGTTCAGTCCCTCAGAAGTTTTATCAATACACAGTCATTGATGAAGCATCCAGAGAACGTTTTATATATCCGTATATGGAGCAAAGCAGTTACTCAACCATAGATTTTATAAAAAGAGCAATTACTTACTTTGGTTATAAACCAAAGATACTCCAAACCGATAATGGCGGTGAGTTCACACATACTAAGAAAACTTCACGTATTCATCCCGTTGATGTGCTGTGCAGCCAGATAAATATAATTCATAAAACCATACGTCCAAGAACCCCAAGACACAATGGTAAAGTTGAACGCAGTCACAGAAATGATCAGGAACGTTTTTATAACTTTCTGCATTTTTATGACTATAATGACCTTTTGACACAAATGAAACGATATCTTAATCGTTCCAACAACATACCAATGCAGGTGCTCGGCTGGATATCACCATTGCAAAAACGTATCGAATTGGAAACAATCTAATCTAGTTTTGATTAATTAACTTATATATGTTATTAGGTAAGATAAAAATATTACTTTGATTAATAACTAACACATCAATCAATTATTTTTTTCAAAAGTTGGTCTCACATCATTGACTAATGTACAATCATTACCCTGCCTCTACCATATTGTTTATTTATGCAGCATCATTTGTCATATAAAACTGCAAATCATCCCAGTAATCAAAATGATAAGGATGAGAATCCGGAAGGTACAAATCTGAATATAGAAAACTTTTAATATCCATATCTCCAAACAAGTCAAATACCCATTCTTTCAATTCAGGATATTCTTTACTTACATCTTTCTCTTCATTATGCTCCGTTTCAATAAACGAAACAGCCTCTGCACTACATAGATAAATTATTAGTTCTTCCAAAACACTGTGCGCCAATATATCCCTACCGGCTTTTGCTCTCTTTCTTATTGCACACAAAGTACACTTCATTTTATATAAAAATTCATAATCATAGTTGGTGAGAAATTGTTCAGGCAAACTATTTCTTAA
>JAFUGL010000026.1 GCA_017469405.1 Lachnospiraceae bacterium
GATAAGAAGCAATCCTTCATATCAGCCAAAGAAGATTACCGCTATGGCATTTGCACTTGCTTTAAGGCTTAACCTTGATGAGACAAAGGATTTCTTAAGTCGTGCAGGATATGCATTTTCGCCGAGCAGTATGTTTGATTTGATTGTAGAGTACTTTATTGAAAATGAGGTCTATGAGATTTATTCGATTAACCTTGCGTTATTTAAACATGAGCAGCAGCTTCTTGGAGGGTAGAAGCTGCTCTTTTTATGCACACGCCCGCGTAATGAAAATTGTCACTTCGTGACACGCGGGCGGCGCGGCGAGTAGGGTGCGATTTCATCTTCCCTACTCGATTCTGTACATTTCAAAAGTCGCCTGCGAAGCGACCATTTTTTATAAATTATTTTATATACTTATCTCGTAACTTGAAGCTAGCACAGAATAACAAGGCACACGCCCATGACACTGATAAGTGCGTCAAAGGTCACGCTTTGTGACACATTTAAGGAGGTAAGTATTATGAAGAAAGGTTTAACAGAGGTTGTATTTATTTTAGACAGAAGCGGTTCGATGAGCGGACTTGAGGCAGATACTATAGGCGGTTATAATTCCATGCTGAAAAAACAAAAGACCGGCAAAGGCGAAGTTATCATTTCAACAGTTTTATTTGATGACAAGATAGAGGTTATACATGACAGAAAGTCGATAAAAGAGGTAAAGCCTATTACTTCAAAGGAGTATTATGTAAGGGGATGCACAGCTCTTTTAGATGCTGTTGGAGGAGCGATTCGCCATATCGGACATATCCATAAGGAAGCTGATCCAAATGATGTTCCGGAGAAGACTTTATTTATCATAACCACTGACGGTATGGAAAATGCCAGCGAAAAATACACCTATGACAAGATTAAGAAGATGGTGGAAAAAAAGAAGAAAAAGCTCGGCTGGGAGTTTATCTTTATGGGTGCTAATATAGATGCTATTTCGGTCGCAAGTCAATTTGGAATTGCAAAAAATCGTGCAGTAAGATATGAAAGTGATTCTAAGGGAACCAGACTTAATTATAATGTTATGTCTAACCTTATATCAAGTGCGCGTATGAGCCAGAGCTCCGCCAAGATGACACAGGCATTTAATGATGAAGATTATCTTGAAGATATAGAAAAAGATTATGAAAAAAGGCATAAATAAATATTGACATAGGGGATATACCCCCTTATAATATAAATAGAGTTATAAGGGAGAGTTGTTAAATATGCCGACAATTTCTAATTTTTATGGTATTATAATTATAATGTATTTAAGAAATAAAGAGCACAATCCTCCGCATATTCATGCAATTACTCAAGATTATGCTGCTCCTTTTCTGATTGAAACAGGAGATATTATGGAAGGGGATTTTCCTCGAAAAGCAAAAATATTGGTCAAGGAATTTGTTTTAAAATATAAGAATGAATTAAAGGAGATGTGGGAAACAGAAAACTATAGAAAACTCCCACCATTAGATTAATATGTTTCATAAAGCATTAGAATTAGAATTTAAAGATGGAACAGAGCTTGAACTTACTTTTCAAGATGGAAAGGTAAAACAATATGATATGGCTGTGCTCTTTACTAAGTACCCACAACTGCATGCCCTTGAAGATAGAGACTTGTTTTTGTCCGGTCAACTAATGGGCTCGTATGGTATAAGATGGAATGATGATTTGGACATTGATGTTGAGACCATATATGAAGAAGGACGTACTGTACGCCTTGCTAAGCTTGCGATAGCATTTATGGTTGGTGAAGAAGTAATGCAAGCAAGAACCAAGAGGGGATTGACACAAAAACAGTTATCTGAAATCACAGGTATTGATCAGTCAGATTTATCCAAGATAGAAAGAGGTATGGCAAATGTATCTGTAAGTACACTCAATAGAATTGCGAATGCACTTGACTATAGTTTGAGTATCAGATTTTATGACGAAAATAATTAACCAACCTTTTCTTTAACTTTAAATGTAGTAAAACCTTTTCTCTTATGGTATGATTATCTTATATTTATAATATCTGCGGGGAAAACAGATGTCAGGATTTTTACCGACAACAAAAGAAGAAATGAAGTCGCTTGGCATAGACCGGCTTGACTTCGTATATGTAACGGGTGATGCCTATGTGGATCACCCTTCTTTTGGTACGGCAATTATCAGCAGAATTCTGGAAGCTCATGGTTATACGGTAGGTATTATCGCGCAGCCGGATTGGAAGGATGACAGCAGTATAGCCATACTTGGTGAGCCGAAACTTGCCTTTCTCGTATCTGCCGGCAATATGGATTCCATGGTTAATCATTACAGCGTATCAAAGAAAAGACGTGATAAGGACAGCTATACACCGGGCGGTGTGATGGGTAAAAGACCTGACTATGCGACGATTGTTTATTCTAATCTCATCAGACATACATATAAAAAGACGCCGATTCTCATCGGTTGTATAGAGGCGAGCTTAAGAAGGCTTGCACATTATGATTATTGGTCGGACTAGATTAAGCGTTCCGTTCTTATGGATTCAGGCGCGGATATTTTGATGTACGGAATGGGTGAAAGGGCAGTTGTAGAGCTTGCCGATGCACTTAATTCGGGACTTGATGTGGCAGACATTACATTTGTGGACGGAACAGTTTACAGGACAAGCGATATAAGCTCCGTCGTTGATTATATAGAGCTTCCTTCGTATGAGAGCATGAAGGAGGATAAGCTTCTTTACGCAAGGAGCTTTTACACGCAGTACTGCAATACGGATGCATATTCGGGTAAGAGGCTGGTAGAGCCTTATGCCAACAAGCAGTACATAGTTCAAAACCCGCCTTCCAAGCCGCTTACGGTTCAGGAAATGGATGATGTCTATGCACTTCCTTATATGCGAACCTACCATCCGTCTTATGAAGAGACGGGCGGTGTGCCTGCCATAGAAGAGGTAAAATTCAGTCTTATAAGTAATCGTGGCTGCTATGGTGGCTGCAGCTTCTGTGCGCTTACTTTTCATCAGGGACGCATCATGCAGACGAGAAGCCACGAGTCGCTGATAGAGGAAGCAAAGATTATAACAAATGATAAGGATTTCAAGGGCTACATCCATGATGTGGGCGGTCCGACTGCAAACTTTTATCATAAGGCTTGTAAAAAACAGGAGAAATACGGGGCCTGTCCGAATAAGCAGTGTCTGTTCCCGAAGCCTTGTGAGAATCTGATTATAAACCATGACGACTATCTGGCACTTTTACGAAAGCTGAGAGCTCTGCCGGGTATCAAGAAGGTCTTTGTCCGTTCGGGAATCCGCTTTGACTATATGCTTTATGATAAGGACGATACATTTTTCAGGGAGCTTTGTGAGTATCACGTAAGCGGTCAGCTTAAGGTTGCGCCGGAGCACGTGGCTGACTCGGTGCTTTCCAAGATGGGTAAGCCGGAGAACTTAGTCTACAAGGCATTTGCAAAAAAGTATGCAAGGATAAATGAAAAGCTCGGCAAGAAGCAGTACCTCGTGCCGTACCTTATGTCCTCGCATCCTGGCTCTGACCTTAAGGCGGCGATTGAGCTTGCCGAACACGTGAGGGACATCGGATATATGCCGGAGCAGGTGCAGGACTTTTATCCGACACCATCCACCATCTCCACTGTTATGTACTATACGGGCGTTGACCCGCGGGATATGACAAAGGTCTACGTGCCGAAGAATCCTCACGAAAAGGCGATGCAGCGAGCCCTCATACAGTACCGTAATCCGGATAACTACGAGCTTGTTAAAGAAGCACTTCTTAAGGCAGGCAGAGGCGACCTGATTGGATTTGATGAGAAGTGCCTGATACGACCGAGGAAGATGGCAGGTGTTTCGGGAAAAACAAAACAAAAAAATAATATGGGTTCTTCCGAAAAGGGTAAAGCGAGAAATAAAAACCAGTCCGGTCAAAGTAAGAAAAAGACTATTAGAAACGTACACAAGAAAAAATGATGTAGTAAGGCGCATACCCATGACACATTTAGATAAAACGATGTGATAAGACACACCCTCTGATACATTTTGGACAAAAGAAGAGTTGATGGAAAAGGCAAAAACCGTTTCGGGACCCAATATGCTGCACACTAAAGATAAAGATTACATTTTTAATAGGGTGCTGTACGTAGAAGATTATTTTAAATTCTTTGACAAGGTTGAAGCCTTCAATCCCGATAAGCATAAATATATTAGGGAAATTGAGATTCCAAATGAAAATCCTGATGTCAAGCTTCATCCGGACATCGAAGACAAGCTTGCACTTGATATAGTCAAAATGAGTGATGAGCAGAAAAATAAATATATTCGAACTCAAATGGTTTCGTTGCTCCATAAGCTTGAAAGCAGCAGATTCTTTTATTATGAGCCGGATGTATATCCAACATCAGCTGATTCTCTGGCTGAAAAAAGAGTTGAATTTATGTATTATAATCCCGAAGTTACGTTTGATACTCCAGATGATAAAGTTGCAGAATGCTTTTTGAATTTTGTAAAGAATTATTAATTCTTATATGAATTATAAAAAGACCGATTTATATATGATTACCTATAAGATGCTGTTGTTGAATTCATATTATAGGTAAAAAAAGAAGCAAGTGAATAGGAAAAATAGTGTGATTACCTATAAACTACCGTTGTTATCTGTGCCTTATAGGTAAAAATAGAAAAGCTTGAAAAGAAAAAGTCAAGATTTTACCTATAAGATAATGAAACTGAATATACCTTATAGGTAAATTCAAAAAAATAAAGAAAAAATGATTCAAAAATTACCTATAAGTAACTACGATGTGTAGATATTTATAGGTAAATAAGTTTTCAAAACAAGAAATACATTTCAATCAGAGCAACATTTAGTTTTATTGCCGTGGGAATTTGAAATTACAAAGGAAAAAATACTTAATGAAAAAAATTGATTATAAAGATTATCTTACAAGGAGAATTTAAAAATATGCATATTTCTTCGGATGAAAATAATTTCAGAAATAAAAAATATCTTGAAGCTATGGACAAAGAGTTTAAGAGAATGTTTAGGGCGTATCACAGGTATATCGCTTACAGAAATAAACTATTAAATGAATTAACCCTGTCGAAGGAAGATAAGGCGGCATTGCAAAAAATCGATAAAAAATTTTGCGCCAATATTGACCGGAGTAGGAAGAGGATTGATAAGGAAGATTTTAAGGATGTCACATGGTGATGATAGTGTTATAATGAAAGAGTTCCTTTATACATAAAAGGAGAGCTGCAAATGTCTAAACTTTATTATGAAGATACTGCAAATTGGAGTTATACTGAATATGGGAGTCTCAATTCCCTTTTTGTAAAAATGTTTAATTATATAGACAAATATAAGTATGAAGCATATGAAGCCTTATTGGGGATAAATAAAATCTGCGAAAAGCATAATATGCCTTTGGTTTACGTGGATGATGGCACGGACATAGAGAAAGACCTTGCCCATCGTTTGATTGACAACCTGAAAAGAGACGAGTATGGTAAGAACCTTTAAACAGCTGTATATAAATGGAGGTTTTTCATGGCAACATATGTAATGGGAGACATACATGGCGAATATGATTTATTTATGGAGCTCATAGATAAGATTAAGCTAAAGCATGAGGACACACTGTACATCATGGGGGATGTGATTGACAGAGGACCACACCCGATTAAGACCATGTTTAAGCTTATGGAGATGCCAAATGTAATCTGCATCGTGGGTAATCATGAGCTGATGGCGCTTGAGTGCCTTGAATTTTTGATGAAGGAAATAACGGAAGAATCCATAGAAGAATTGGATGATAGGCTGATTAATAATCTTGTTAATTGGCAGTATAACGGAAGCAAGACCACCATAGATGAGTTTCGCAGGCTAAAGCCCGACGAGCAGTGTGAGGTAATTGAGTTTATCAAGGATTTTTCTTTATATGAGGAGCTTACTGTAAATGATAAGGATTATCTGCTTGTCCACGCAGGACTTGGTAACTTTTCTCCGGATAAGGATATAGAAGATTATTCCTTAAGTGAGATTGTTTGGGACAGAGCCGATTATGATAAGAAATATTTTGATGATATCTACCTTGTGACGGGACATACACCGACTCAGCTCATCGAGTCAAATCCCAAAAAGGGATACATTTATAAAAAGAATAACCATATTGCGGTTGACTGTGGCGCCTGCTTTTACAAAGGAAGGCTTGCGGCAGTTTGTCTTGATACGGGAAAGGAATTTTACTCATCGACAAACAAGAGGAGATAAATCGAAAAAATAAATTATGATAAAAGGGAAAGGAACTTTTGCAATGAAGAAAAAGATATTTTGTGCAATGCTTGTACTGTCACTTGGCTTACTGACAGCTTGTGGAGATGACAAAGATTCATCAGATAATAAGGTATTTTCCAAGCCCGAGACAACAGCTGAAGCAACTACTGAAGCAACTACTGAAGCGCCTACCGAGGCAACGATCGAAACAACAACTAATGAGCCTGCTGCTACTGAAGTAATTACTGAAGATATTACCGAGGAAACAGATATACAGGATGGTTCTACAGAAGAAACAGGTGTAAGTGGAAACGGTAACTGTGTAACAGTTTCTTATCTTAGTGATTATACTATGAGTCTGGATGGTGTTGATTTTGTAACGTTATCCGAAACTGCACCTATAGAGTCAATACTTTTTTCGACGGAAGAAAAGGTTACGGATTTTAAGGTTATCTCACTTTATATGCAGGATGTAGATGCAGACGGAAAGCCGGTATATCTTTATATGGAAGTATACTCAAAGGATGAGCTTACGCCTGAGCATCCACTCTGCGTAGATGTGACATTTTACGGTGATATGCCAAACTGGGGTGTAAGTTATGTTGATCCAAACGGAAAAACCAGATATTTTGCTATAGAAATAAGTGGATTCGACGGTTCGTTATTATTTACAGAGTTTAATGATCAGTAATGATATCAGATATTTGATGATAGAGTACAATTATTGTTTTTTTTCTTTTGAATATGATTTGTCATTATAGCTTAACTTGAAAAGGAGATATAAATGAACAACGTAAGAAGAGCAACAAATAAAGATATAAAAAGGATACTTGAGCTCTTGGTTCAGGTGGATATGGTTCATCACAATGGCAGACCGGATCTTTTTAAGGGACCGGCAACCAAGTATAACAGTGAAGAATTGGAAAAGATACTCGCACAGGAGGACACACCTGTTTTCGTGTGCGTGGATGAAAATGATGTGGCTTTAGGTCATGCATTTTGCATACATAAGCAGATAAAGGGAGACAGTGTCCTTACGGATATCAAGACTCTTTATATCGATGATATATGTGTGGATGAGGCAGCGAGAGGTAAGCATGTGGGAACCGCGCTTTATGATTACGTTATTGATTATGCGAGAAAGAGTGGTTGCTACAATGTTACTTTAAATGTCTGGTCCTGCAACCCTACCGCCATGAAGTTTTATGAGGCGATGGGACTTGTGCCACAAAAGATTGGTATGGAAAAAATATTGTGATGTGTCAAGCGACCAGTAATCATAGGAGAGATGAATATGAAGAAAAAAGACGAAATTCTATCCTGGCTAATGATAATAGCAGGTGCGGTAATTGCTGCATTTGCACTTGAGGAATTTCTTGCACCAAACAATATATTTGACGGCGGAGTCACAGGTATCAGCATGATTATCACGCATGTGTTAAATGAAAAGGCAGGCGTACCGATTAAGCTGGGTATCCTTGTGATTGTAATCAACCTTCCGTTTATAATATACGGATTTAAGAAAATCGGTAAGCAATTTATCATAAAATGTACAGTGGCACTTGTTATATTTTCCGTTATGACGGCGGTATTTGAACCGCTTCAAAATGCTACCGAGGACAATATACTTGCCGTTACATTTGGCGGTGTATTTTTGGGAATAGGTGTGGGACTTGTGCTGCGAGGAGGCGGAATCTTAGACGGAACTGAAATCGTTGCACTTGTTCTAAGCAAGAAGATTTCGATTTCGGTCGGTACGCTCATTTTATTATTTAATGTGATTATATACTCGGTTGCGGGTGCGGTTTTCGGACTTGACCGTGGTATGTATTCGCTTTTGATGTACTTTATCACATCAAAGGTTATCGACATCGTGGAAATGGGTTGGGACAACACGAAGTCGGTTATGATAATTACAAATGATGGTAATGAGCTTGCACGTAAAATATATGAGGGACTTGGCAGAACCGTAACCTTTCTCAAGGGCGAGGGACTTGTCAGCAAGGACACAAAGGATATCCTCTACTGTGTCGTTACAAGAGCCGAGATTCACGACCTCAAGCTTTTAATAAATTCGGTAGAAGGCAGCACCTTCACCACCATCTCAGATGTATCGGAAATTGTAGGAAATCATATGAAATCCCGAGAGAAAAAAATATGAGTATATCACTGTATCGGGTATATGACAGGGGACAGGTGTTGACACACCTGTCCCCTTATCATATAGTGCGCCTAACGGCACACCTTTCTGTCCTGTAAATATCTCAAAATATATTTTAATCATCCGATCGTCTTCTACGGTCACCGAACTGTCTGTAGTACTGTCCTTTATTGGCGTACATGACTTCGTCGGCACGCTTGAAAACTGTCAGATAGTCAGCGTCTTCACCTGAGCGATATACGGATGAACCTCTTGAAAATGAAAGAGTCATCTCATATTTCTTTTCGTTCGCATTAAAGGATGCGAGCTCTTTATCGAGCTGTTTAAATAATTCAAGCATGTATTTGTCAGTGTAGCGGCCTTCCATAATGGCGATAAATTCGTCACCGCCGATTCGGAAGATGTGTGCAGAGTCAAATACTCTTTTTATTATAAGAGCCGTATCACAGATAATCATATCGCCATACTCATGACCAAGATTATCATTTACTTTTTTTAGACCATTTACATCAAAAACTACGGTTGCAAAGGAAGCGGTTCCTTTTCCGATTTTATCATTAAGGTTTTTCACCATTTCAAGATATGCGGTTTTGTTGCTGACACCGGTCATGGAGTCAGTATACGCCTGCTCATGAACATATGAAATGTAATGAGTCATTTCGGTGTGCATGAGGTTAATCTTGTCGCCGAGTGCACCGATGGAATCGCGATTGAGACGATGACCGTTTTTGGAGCCTGATGTATATAATTCCATATCGTCAGAGGTAAGCTTATCTGTGGTCGGAGTATAGTTAGAGCTTGCTGCCATCTCACGGCTAAGATGCTCAACATCCGTGGCAAGAGATGAAAGATCGTTATAAACTCCGTTAAGACGTTTTCTTACCTGGGCGGTGATAAGAATAACTATGACTGCACCGATAAAAAGTGAAAAAACGCTTACAAGTACAACGGAAAAAGCAAAACGTTTAACCTGTTTTTCGTACCATTTGGCATTAAAATCAACGCCTACGATACCGGCTACATTTCCGTTTGAATCAAATACCGGACTGTAGGCACTGTAAAATGTACCCCAGCGATCTTTAAAGGCTTCTGTATCGACACCTGCTATTCCGAGACTTGCCTGATAGAGGGCATCGGTATAGGTTAGCTCCTCACCATATAATCCGGGATCAACCGGATCGGGGTCTACGACAAATCCGAAATGCTTATCGCCCATGTCCTTGACGGTGTAAATGTACTCAAGGTCGATATTGTCCTGAAACAGTCTGAGGTCTTTAACAATCTCATTGTAGGCATCGCCACCCATATCATTTTCACCGATAGAGCCGAGCAAGTCGCCGTCTAATGAGGCTGCAGCGGCATTGGAAACATCGAGCATACGTTCATTCATAAGTATTGTCATGGCTGATCGTGACTGTTTTACCAGTACATAGCCAAGTATGAAATTTACGGCAAGCAAAAAGATACATATAACTATAGTATACTTTGCTGAATGTAAAAATTTTCTCTTTTTCATGGCATATTACCTTCAATTTTTCCGATTTTTATCACCGGTTACAAATCAATATTATATTATTCACCAAAAAGTATTATTTCTATAAATTATAAAAATCTATAGGCTAAATGTCAAATTATTTCTAGACATAATAAATGTAAATTTGGCATATGTAATTCAATTAATAAGAATTATAATAATGATAAAATAATATATAACCTCTGATATTTTAATTTTAAAATAATAATGATAAAATAAAAGCAGATTTTGTTTAATAAAAACAAGGTAAAATTAAGGAGTAATACTATGAGTAAAGAAGTTAAGAATGAAATGGCTAACGGAAAAGACTATCTTACATATAAGATAATGAGTATAAATGCGTATGAGATTGTCTTTAATGATATAATAGGTTCCTCTGTAAAAAATGATGAGAGACTTTATGGAGGAAGTGTACCGATATCTCTTGATCTTTTAAAAATATTTGATAAGTGCAAAAAAAATAAGGACAGAAAAAAATTCCTTCCTTATAAACCAAGTAAATCTGCTGCTCTTGAGTATACGGATGTTATGGTTGATGTTTCGTTTGACAATTATAATATCAGCGATATAAATAAGTTTTATTTTCCAAGTGATGTCAAGGTAAAAAAAGGATATTCAGCATTATATTTTAACTTGCTTGGCTTGTATTATCTCAATAAGAAGGTTCTTGAATTAGGAGCCACACAGGATTATATATTTAATCTTTTGTTTGGTTTGGATAAGAAAAAAGGAGATATGGATAAAACCATTTATAAGGACGAAATTATTAATAAATATGTTACAAGCCGTGCTAAAGAGGTTAATACATATACGGAAAAAGCATTGGAAAAAGAGATGGAGGAAAAGCCGGATGAATATAAAGGGCTTGATGAGGACGCTTTAAAAATAAAATGTATAGAATCGAAAAACCGTATATTCAAAAGATTTATAATTGAACATATAAAAGACGAATTTAATTATATGATTTCAAAATATCTAGATTCCTTTAAGGATTATGATGACAGCATAATTATAGGTGCAGGTACACTTCTTAAACTCAGATTGTACGTATATAAGCATGGATTTGATGTTGATACAGGTAATAATGAAGTATGTCATTATGTGGTTTACAAGAGGTCAGCAAGTAAATCTAAGCAGGGAAGTTGTGTCTTCATAGCCCAAAATCTATATGATGATATGATGGATTGGACCTGGATGGGATTAAAGTTCGATGAAAAAGAAAAGTATGATTTGACTTCAATTAAGGCTTATGAAGCACTGGTTATGTCATCAATTACCAATACTGTAGATATCCCAAGCAACGGAATCGTTATGCTTGACAGCGTTGAGTCAAGTAAGTGTATTGACGGTAACTGGAAGATATTTGCCAATTGTAAAAAGGGTAAAGGTAAATCCAAGGAAGCAAGGCTTTTAACAAAGGATGAATATGAAAAAGAGTTTGGCAAGTCTTTTGAACATAAAAACATTTTATGGGATGGACAGGCTTTGGTGGATAGCAGCATATTTGAGGCGGCCGGCTACACTGGCGATAAAAAACAAGGCATGATGCTTCTTAGAAATAAATTTTTTAAGGCCTGTGCATTTAATACCAATATTAAACAGTACTATGCAGATAAAGGTATTAAAAGCGTAAAGGATATGTTTGGGCGCAGGATAAGTGCAGATAAGGTTAAGATGATAGTAACTATAGACAGCTTTAAGCTAAAAAAATTTGCTTCTTTGTTTTATGGACAGATTGCAGAAAAAAATCCAAAATTAGATAAAAATGAATTGGATGAGACAAAAAAACTTAAAGCACTCTATGAATACTGGTTAAAAAATATAGATGCATCATTTGGTATAGTTAAGGAAGAACATGAATCTCACCTTGGACATGGAAAGTATCATGAGGTTAGCTACCAGATTCTCAATACTCTGCCACTGGATAAGAAAGACATCAGCAATCTTATAAAGGATGATGTGGACTATATAGAAAAACTTCGTGATAGGAATGATCTTTCAGTTATGCTTGAAAGCCTGAAGGTTGGAAGCTCTGCCAGAAAAAAATATTTTATAAAAAATATGTTAAAGTATGCACCGCATTTTGAAGAATCAGCATATTATAAGGATTTTGTAAGTAACGAAGTAAAAAGGTATAAGAAAAGAATGTCTCTTGGAAGAATTAAGATAAGAGGAGATTTTTATGTGCTATGCAGTATGCCGATGGAGATGCTGGAGTTTACGACTCATGGAGATGCCAAAAAGATTAAGCATCATCTTGAAGGTGATGAAGCATATATAAAAGGTGTTAAGGATGGTGAAGATATAACATTATTCAGATATCCTCACATTAATTCCGGTTCTGTATGTCTGCTTGTTGCAAAAGAATGTAAGGATATAGATACATATTTTAATTTTGAACATGCAGGAGGCAGCAATATCATAGTTGTTTCGCCGGAAAACAGCAATATAATGGTTAAGCTCGGAGGAGCGGACTTTGACTCAGATGCAGCACTATATATAAAGGATGAAACTATAGCGAAGGCAGCAAAAAAAATGGGTGAGCTTAGCTGGTTAAGTCCTGCAAAGGATGGTGCAGCCGTTGCAATAGCTGATGATAATCTTAAGGGTGATGCTAAATTTTATAACTATCAGGCAGAAGGCTTTGCTTTGCTTGATCATGAGCTTGCCCGTACTAGTGTAAGCATAGGACAGATATCCAATTATGCCCAGATCTTTAATAGTTATCTATGGGATGGTTATTTCAATGAAAAAGAGGAAGACTATTTAAAAGGATTATATGATTGTATACTCAAATTATCTGTTTTAAATGAGTTGGAGATTGACAGGGCAAAGCATAGTATATGTGTTTCACCGGAGATGCTTGCTAAAGAAATAATTGATTCGAAATATATTGACGGGAAAAAAGAGAAACGCTTTATCAAGGAAAAAGATAAGAAAATTGTTGTGCCGAATTTTATGGCTATGGTAATGAATTCTTCAAGAATAACTACTGATAATGAAAAGGAGTGGAAGACCCCGGTAGATATGATTACGACAGTACTTAAAGAGGATATCAGACCTTTAAAGAAAAGTAAGTCTATAGATGATTTGGCAGAATTTTTTATATTGGAGCCGGAAAAAGATGAAAAGGAGCCTAATTCAAGGAAGTTAAATGTTATTAGGAATGAGATATCAAAGGCACTCAAATATCTGGTTGATATCGATAAGGATGAAGAGCTTGAAGAAACTAAAAAAAATAAAGAAAGAGAGGAATGTCTTAAAGAATTTTTGAGTCTCAAACAGGTAAGGAACCTTTCTGTACCGGAGATAAGACGGCTTTTAAAATATGCTTTCTGGAAATACAAGGAGGATACAAAGGATGGACTTCATAAAAAGGGTGAACTTAAGTACAAGGAATTTGCTTCTCCAAAATACAAATACAGATATCTTGGATTTATATTTGCCGTTGGAAAAGAACTCGAAAAAACAAAAAGTATAAATCCGGTTATAGAATGTATATCAAAGGGTGAGGATAAACATATTCCGGAGCTTTTATATAATCCTTATGGTGATGCTTCCAATCCGGATAAGGATGAGATAGTATTATGGGGAGATGTTTATAAAAAAGTCATAAAATAATATATAAATGCACTTATTTCCGAAATATAAGTTGCTTGAAAAGTCTTAAAACTAACGTAAACACGTGGGTTCTAAGGCTTTTTTTGTATTGATTTTTTGTTGCCCTTAAGGATACTGTGATATAACTCACAGCTGGAAGACACAAGGTATTGTTGGTTCAAATTTTACAGAAAGGTCGTGATTATTATGTCAAAACCATTTTATGCACAGGGCTATGTGCCTTACAAAAAAGATATCAATATCGAAGATAAGGAGTTTCATCAAAAAGAAATGTTCACCAATCCATGTTTGATTTATGATTATTTTAAAAATAATGTCTATAAACAGGATGAATATCTTCGTGCAGCCTCTATGCTTTTGTTCAATCATGTTAAAGGTATAACCTCACGTATGATAGTTTGCGGTCCTCCGGGAAACGGTAAGACTCTCGTCGCAGAGTGCATTAAAAATCTGTGGCCCAATACGATAATTGTAAATTCCGCAACGCTTACTAAAGATGGCTGGTCTGGTGATAATAAAGTTACATCTTTTCTTAATCAGGTTGATCCGGACGAACAAAATTGTATCGTCGTATTTGATGAATTTGATAAGGCAATAACATCTCATACTACCTCTCATGGTGAAAATGTTGGAGAACTTATCCAGAGCGAATTCCTTAAACTTGTTGAAGGACAGACAGTAAGCATTGTTACAAAGGAGGGTAAGCTTACCTATGATACTTCAAAGATGAGCTTTATCTTCACCGGCTCATTTGCCGTGAAAGCAAAGGACATAGCAGATAATAATAGTACTAAGATTTTTGGATTCAATAGTGAAGAGCATACAGAAAAAGCATTTGATAAGGAGCTTTCGATAGATGATTTTATTGACTTCGGACTGATACCCGAGCTTGCTTCAAGATTAACAGATGTTATAAATGTCAGACCGCTTTCCTTAAAGGACTTCGAATACCTTATCATGGAGCATCCGGCTTCTCCTGTTAAGAAGCTGGAGCAGCAGTTTGGTGTAGAGCTCAAGCTTACCAAGAAAAAACTTAAAGAAATAGCCAAAGATGCATATGATTCAGGGCTTGGAGTAAGAAATGCCACGGCAAGATTAAGAAATGTTATCAATGACAAAATATTCCGGGAATATGAGAATAACAAATGTATGCCGGAATCAATAAAAATTCAGTAAGGAGGAAGAGCCTATGATAGTAAATATAAAATATGATGATGAACTTGTTAGAGATGTAATCCTTGATCCTGAAGAAAATGAGGATGAGGATAAGCTTTATGTTTATTCGCAGCTTTTAAATGTTGAAAACCCTGCATTGGATTTTACAAGAAGAGCCAAGAAGGGTGAATTCAATGATTTGACTGATGAAGAATACGAGTTTGCCTTAAAAAGAATAGAGTTTATATCAGATTTTTTCTTTAAGAAAATGGCTAAAGTTAATATATTTTTGTTGACTGCGGATTTGCTCAGATATGTTATGAAGAGTATAGATGAACCGACTAAATTTAGGAAAAAGGAAAAAGAATAACAGAAAGGAGACTGATTCAGGCATCTTATGATGCCTGAATTATACGTGATTAATATGAAAAATTTGATGATCATTCAGGAAAACAGCAATAGAAACGAGTATTTTACGGTTGAGGATTACATGTTTAACAACAGAGAGCTTGTGCTTGACGATGATGTAAATCCACATACTATGACAAGTCTTATAAACCAGGTGAGGTATCTCGATAAAATTTCGCCGGGAGAGGAGATTACTTTATATATCAATTCTCCCGGTGGTGAGGTTACATCGGGACTAGTGCTCTATGATGTTTTAAGACTTGTAAAATCGCCTATCCGTACGGTGTGCATCGGTACTGCAGCCAGTATGGGGGCGATTTTATTTTTAGCCGGCGACAAAAGGTGTATGACCATACATTCGCAGATTATGATACATGATCCCGCTGTAAGAATGGGAAATGCACCGTCTAAAGCACTTTCTGTTCAGGAAACCTTGGATAGTCTTATGAAGACAAGAGAGGAGCTTGCCAGAATAATCGCAGACAGAACACATAAGCCTATAAGAAGCATATATGCAAAGACCAAGGGTGATGCATATTTTAATGCAAAGGAAGCCCTCGAGTTTGGACTTGCAACAGAGATTGTTGACGAAATTTAATGTTTGAAAGGAGAAAGCCTATGGAAAAGAAGAATGCTGTTAAGACAAAGAATGTTGATAAGACAAGCAGTGTTGATAAGTTAAAGGATATCAATAGGATCTGCAAGGAAGCTTCCAATAAGGAAACACATTTTGGCGATCCAAATTACCGTATGTTGGCAGACGGATATTTTGTATCAAACGATACACATAAGACGATGAAAAATAACAATGATTTTATCTGCGGCGGTACAGGCAGGAGTAAGACTACATCATATGTCGAACCACTGATTGAGCAGATGTGCGGAAGCATGATTATTTCAGATACTAAAAATACATTGTATTATAAGCATGCAGATAAGCTTCGTGCAGCAGGCTACAGGGTGCTTAGGCTTGATATGATAACGGGAGAGGATTCATGTACCTATAATCCTCTTGAATATGTAAGATACGATGAGGAAAATGACAGCTTCAATGAGAGAGATATAGTTGCACTTACCAATATGCTTTGTAATAGCAGCTGTGACAAGGATATGTTCTGGATTGAAAGTGCACAGATGATGCTTAGTTCCATTATTTCATATGTTTTGGAAGCCACACCCTTCAAAGAGCATCACATGGGAAGCGTAGCCAAATTATTTAATTTAAGTGTAAGTAAAGCTAAGCTGGATAGACTTATGAGTGAGCTTGAAGCCGAAAATCCGGACAGCTTTGCGGTATCCAGATATAAGAGATTTTGCTCTGTAACGCAGGCAGAAAAGACCTATGCATGTATTCTTATGTTTGCCGCAAATGCTATAAATAATTTTGACTGTAAGGAGACGAAGAAGGTATTTGAAGCAAAAAATGATATAGATTTTAGAGACATAGGAAGAGAAAAGACAGCTCTGTTTATAAACATGAGCGATTCGGAACGTTCTATGGATAAGATACTTTGCCTTTTTTATCGTGATTTGCTGGGGAAGCTTATGAGATATGCAGACAGTCTGCCGGAGAAGAGACTTCCGGTGCCGGTTAGATTTATAATGGATGATTTTGCATCCGGGAGTGTAATCCAGGATTTTTCCAAGATTATATCGGTTATAAGGTCAAGAGAAATCTCTGTCAGCATTATCGTACAGACCGTTTCACAGTTGGATGAGTTATATTCCCATGAGGAGGCAAAGACGATAATAGCCAACTGTGATCATTTTCTGTTTTTAGGTGGAAATGACAATGAAACGGCAGATTTTATAAGCAAAAAGATGAATGTTCCGGTACATAAGATAATGGGTATGCCGATTGATACTGCATATCTGTTTGAAGCAGGAAATCCCAAGTGTGGAATGCGTGTTAAAAAGTATTATCCGGATTATATTAAGAATGCTTTTGAAAAGGATGAAATATAAGAAAGGAGAGTAAGCTTATGGGTAAAGATGATGACGTTATGGAAAGCAAAATTAAGAATAATGAAGAAAATAAAAAAATAATCAGTCACAGTTACACACTTTTAAATGAAGGTGAGGATGCTGTCAGAAAAGCAAAACAGGAACACTTTCATGAGTATAATTCATTTTTGGATTATACTCATGATAAGGAGGTGGTTGGCGGATTGACGAAATACATATACTCAGATAAAAAGACACAGAGATTTATTGATGCTCTTATGGAGGAACTAAACGAATATTACTACATGCACATGGGAAGCAGATTACAGCAAAATGTAAAGAAAAAAGCCTTTTACAGAGGCTTTTTTTATTTGGCGATTATGAGCCTGGCGCTGGATGAACTGTGTCGTGTAGACGGAATAATGACCTTTAAATATCTGATAGATGCAGCCCGTGATTCGGTTATGCAATTGACCAAAGAAGAATTTATAAACAGATATTATGCTCTGCGTTGGAATCGAAGTGCAGTGTGTCACATACCGGGGCTGCTTGGCAAGATGGATGACTACCTTTACATTTTAAACAGAAGCGGTTTTTATATGGGAAATGACACATCATATTTGAAGGCATCAAAGGAGTACATAAGGAAATATGAAGAAAAGTTTTCTGATGAAGAAATTGCCATGTTTGAAATAGGTGACAGGGACGTAATCAGATATTTCAGTGAAAACAGTATCATCCGTGAGATAGACCGGTATGTATTTGAAGAGGCAGTGGAAGATTACTTTGACGGATTATTTTTATATGGAAATAAATATATGGTGGATACCGTAGAAAAAGTAATACGGTTATTTCTTATAAAGGAGGCGATAAGAAATAATGAAAGCTGAGGTGATAGTCTGTATTAAAGTCCCAATATAAATAATATGAAAGAAGGTAAAAATTATGAATAGTGATAATAATTTAAATTTAAACGATGTATATAAAAGAACGAGGGTACCTATAGATACACTTATAGAAAATGTCGAAAGCGGAAACGTCAGCAGATGTGCGTACATAATAAATATAATGGAAGCGCTTTCATTAATGAGCTTAAAAGATTTGGGATATACAGGCGAAAATGATCTCAAAAATGATACTTATAAGGATGTAGTGAAGAGATTATATCTGGAAAATGGAGATAATAATTTTCTTCTAAAATTGGGTGCGCAGCTGTTGGATACAAGTCATACATTTTTATTGAATGGGAGGGATTGCAAATGATGAGAATAAGTTTAGATGAAAGAATAGATAAATTAAATGAGAGGAGAATAAATTATCCAAAGCACTATCTGCAGCTTAACTTTGTTGATGTGTTTACAGCAATTGATGTACTTAAGGAAGGGAAGTATGATGCAGAAGAGCTTACATTTGATGCAATAAGATTTCTGACTATGCATGGTTACGAGGAGGATTGGGGAAGCGTTACGGTTGGTGAACTGCTTTCTCCTCTTTTATCACTTCATCGTAAGTACGGTGATTATAATGAACGGGAGAAAAGATTAATAAATGTGCTGCTGGGAGAGATTGTGTTTTGACGGACGATTTTTGGAAGAAATAATATTATGAAGGGAGATGCTTTGTATGAATAATTTGGATAAAGTTAGAGTAAATGAATATGCTGAGATAGCGGTGGTTCAGTTGTTGGGCATTTTGTTTTATGAAGTTGCATATCTGGATGAAGACACTATAATAAAGAATGTTAAGCTTGCCTGTGCCGGTGAGACTCACGAAAAATTAAGAACCATAAATGTAAAGATAGCAGACTATGTATTAAACAATTTTGGAATTATATTTATTGGACTTATTATAAACGGAGATTTTAGAGAAGTGTTTGTTGAAGCTGTTTCTATTGAATGTGCTCTTGATAATAAGAAATCTAAAGAAATCGATGAAATTCGTGAGGAAATGAAGGGAAATTTCGATGATCTTTCGGATGATAACATTGTGATTAATTTGGAAAAATTCGATGGAAACGGTTATAAAGAAATTATAAGAAAGGTATCTGATAGCTTCAAAAGGGTTGAGTATTATAATGATGCAATTGACTTGCTCATCAATGAATTGAAAGACAGCGCAAAGATGGATATAGGTTTTTGTGCCAGCAATTTTATGTATGCATTTAGGGCAGTTGCCAAAGACAGGATATTCTTTGATTATATTAATAAGGTAGTTGAATCGGTTAAGGACGAACTTGATTTATTATAGGAGGTGGTGCAAATTTAGACTAATAGTTCATTGATAGAATGAAAAAATAAGATATAATTTTAGTGCTTGATTTTTTTATGTTATAAATTATAATAAAGTTAGTAGGTGATGCACAGCCTTATAAATGAGCGAGTTATGAGTGGGTGATGCACAGCCCTATAAGTGAGTAATTAACAGGAACAGATTCGTCTGTTCCTGTTTTAAACATAAAAGGTTAAGGATAATGTTTAGATTATATGAGACAATATTTATGTAAATGTTCGGAATGTGGGAATTCTCGGAATATAGCTTTTGACGTACCATTTCCTGAGTACGGAGAAATATTCATTAGATTTTGTAAATTATGTGATAAAGAAACTGCTCAAACAAGAGTATTAACTAAAAAGGCTCAATCAGAAATAAAAAGAAAAACTACAGAGGAAGAACTTAAGAAGTCAATAGAGTGTGCATGCAATGATTATGGTTTTAAGTGCAGATTTCTTTATCAATCGGTAATAATTACAACACCATTGTCTGATTGGTCTTTTGATTATCATGAGTCAAAAATAACGCTTAGACATGAAAGTACAATTAAAATTAATTTTAAAACAAATAAATATGCTAAAATGCATGTACAGTTTAGAAATAGAAAAATGAAACCATTGGAAGTAATTGATTATATAGCATCACATGATGAGTGGAGAGCCAATCACCTTGGGAAATAATCTTTATAAGATTGGAGAATCATTATGAAAGAATTAAAAGCATATGAATACAAAAGATTTGAAGATATCAAACATATTAGGAATGATGGTTCTGAATATTGGAGTGCAAGAGAGCTTGGACCTGCATTAGAATACACAAAATGGGAGAATTTTCACAAGGTAATTAAGAAGGCAATGATTTCATGTGAAAATGCAGGACATAGCATTTTAGACCAATTTCCTGAGGTCAGGAATTTGGTAGAAGGTGGTGTGGCTCCAAGATCGAAAGTGGATTATGAGCTTACGCGATATGCGTGTTACTTAATAGTGCAAAATGGTAATCCCAGAAAAGAGGAAATATTATAAATATGATAAACATAATTTTCACCTGCCACGGCAATATCTGCCGCTCACCGATGTGTGAGTTTGTATTTAAAGATATGGTTGCCAAGGCGGGACTTTCGGATCAATTTCATATAGAATCAAGAGCGACACATACGGATGAAATCTGGAATGGGCAGGGTAGTCCTGTATATCCACCTGCGAAGGCAAAACTGGCGGAGCATGGGCTTTCCTGTGATGGAAAAAGGGCACAGCTTCTTCAATATTCAGAGTATTCAAAGTGTGACTATTTCATCGGGATGGACAGTGAGAATCTTTATGCTATGAGACGTATATTGCATGGAGATAAGGATGGAAAGGTTTCTTTGCTCCTTGATTATACCGATCATCCGCGAGATGTTGCTGATCCCTGGTATACGAGAGATTTTGAAACTACTTATCGGGATGTGGTTGAAGGATGCAAGGGGTTGTTGGAATATTTCAAGACCAAATTGGGATAAGTATATTATATTTATATAACTTTTTAAAAGACATCCCAAGGCATACCTAAAAAACAGAATTAATATTTTTTAATTGAAAATATTTTAATTATTATATTAACTAATAATTAATATCATCCGATATATTTCTTAGATAGCCGTAATTGGCTTTCTATAGTTTACTTTTGTTTTGCAAAAGGAGTTGCACAAAAAATCGCAAAGGAGGGCGACATATGGCAATAGGTATGAATGGCTTTAATTCTCAGATGGCAGGATATGTTAATGCAGAGAATAACAAAGCCAAAAATGTAAAAGAAAAAACGGCAGCTGATAAGGGCGTAAAGACTGCGAAGGACATCAAAAACAGTGGTTTTATGTCGGGAGCAGTATATGAAAAGTCAACTGAAGCTGCGAGTGCATTGGAAAATTCTCAAGCTTCCAAGTCTTCTTCCGGTTTGGGTAAGACCATCGGTACACCTGAGCTTTCTGAAAATGCGCAGAAGTATTACAATCAGCTTAAAGCAAAATACGGCAACATGGATTTTATTCTGGTTAGCAGTGACATGAAGGATGCTGCAAAGCAGAATGCTTCGCGTTATGCAAATCCAAATAAGATGGTTGTACTTATCGATGATGAAAAAATCGAGAAGATGGCTTCTGATGAAAAATTCCGCAAACAGTACGAAGGTCTTATAGCTATGGCACAGACAGGTATGTCTTCAATGAAGGATTCCTTTGGAAATTCTTCAGAGGTTAAAGGTTACGGCATGCAGGTCAATGACAACGGAACAGCTTCCTACTTCGCAGTTGTTAAGAAGCTTAACGATAGCCAGGCAGAGCGTATCGAGAAAAAGAAGGAAGAAAAGCTTGCGGAGAAAAAGGCAGAAAAGAAAAAAGCCGATAAAGAAGCAAGAGAAGAGGCCTTAAAGAAAACTGCCGAGGACGGCAAGGAAATTGATGAAGAAGACGTAGAAGAAACCGAAGAAATTCACGATTTGTTTGGATATTCAGAAGATGACAGATACGAGATAATCTCTGCATCCTCCGTCGAAGAACTTTTACAAAAAGTAGGCGACTACACAGGAAAAACCTACAACACCTCCGGCAGTCACATAGACTTCAGAGCATAAAAAAATCGCACGCTTTATATGCGTGCGATTTTTTTATGCTTCTTTTTTACTGCTCTCAAGAAATTTGTAGCAGAGGGCTGCAAGTGCGCCGCCGATTAAAGGAGCTACTATGAATACCCATACTACAGAGATTGGATCTGTGTTTCCTTCGATAGCTGCTACGATTGCAGGTCCAAGGCTTCTTGCCGGATTAACAGAGGTGCCGGTAAGTCCGATGCCGATTATGTGAATTCCAACAAGAGTAAGTCCGATGATGAGACCTCCGAAAGAACCATGATTCTGATTTTTGGAAGTAACACCAAGTATAAGAAGTACAAATAAAAATGTGAGAACAATTTCTACAAGTAAGCCTGCGCCGACGCTGTCATGAACACCGCCCAAACCGTTGGTTCCGTAACCTCCGGTCATATCGGTGATTTCGCCCAAGGCAAAAATGCCGTCAAGCAAGGCCGAGCCTGCAAGTGCACCTAATATTTGAGCGATTACATAGCCGCAGAAATCCTTTACGGTCATACCGCCGCTGATTAAAACAGCGAGAGATACGGCTGGATTAACATGACCGCCTGAAATGTTACCGACACCATATGCCATTGCAACGATAGCAAGGCCAAAGGCAAAGGCGGTAAGTATGTAGCCGGAGCCAAAGGTTGCATCACAGCCAACCAGCATGGCAGTTCCACATCCCATAAAAACAAGAGTAAAAGTACCTATAAATTCGGCAATATACTTTTTCATTTTGAGATTCCTCCTTAATAGTATAATGATTAACTTGAAAATTTATTTTATCCTCAGAGAATAATTAATTGGACTAATGTTAAATTCCAATAGATAAATTCTTTGAAGAAAAAATCATAATAAGAAATAAATAAACTAACCCAATAGAGGTCTGTCACAATAAGGGCATTTGGAAGCTTCGCCCTTTACAAGATTAGTTGAGTTGCCACAGCCAGGGCATGAAACAGAAACATATATTTTCTTTGCAGTATTGGCTTTTTCAGAAGTAAGTAAAATATTTTGGGTATTAAGATCAACGATTACATTTTTGATATATCCACTCATAATTAGCTTTTGCAATTCATCTTCAACATTGCTTTTATGAAGATGCTGACGAAGCTCACTAAAGCTTATGGTTGTATCTGTATTATTGGAAAATACGAAAGCATATTCTCTGGCTTTTGCCATCTGTACATAAGAGTGAATGATTTTAAGTATAGGGATAGCAAAAAGTATAATCAGTACAATATTGATAATTCCCTGTGTTTTGCCTTCGGCAAACTGCTGTGGAATAATTGCAACTCCGGATATACATAATAGTATACAGATAATTAAGATTACAATATTAGATATTTTTTTATAATTTACCTTTGCGGTAAGATAGTTATTCATAATAATTCTCCCATCAAAAATTTATTGTCATTCACAAGAATGAGCATGCACCTTTCATATTCTATCAGCTTTAAGCAGTAAGCATATTTTTCTCATTAATAAAGTTTATGAAATCATCCTCAGGGATAGGTCTTGAAAAATAAAATCCCTGTATGTAACTGATGCCGAGCTTTTCCATCGTTTCAAGCATTTCTTTTGTCTCTATACCTTCTGAAACTATCTTAAGCTTAAGACCATGGATCATATGCATGGCAGCTTCCATGACGTATTTTGCCTTACCGTTTTCAAAGTAGGAAACTATCATGTCCCTGTCAAATTTAACAAGCTCTACAGGCATATCAACCACATAGTTGAGGTTGGAATTACCGGTTCCGAAATCATCAAGTGAGAAGTTCACGCCGTAATCTATAAGCTTGTTCATGTTATCAAGAAGAAGCTTCTTTTCGTAAATAGAACCGGACTCTGTGATTTCGAGGTTAATCATGGACGGATCCACATTGTACCATTCCATTATCTCTATGAAGCTGTCAGCTAAAAATTCATAGGAAGCCTGGATGGTCGAAAGGTTGACCTCGATATATTTTAGTCCGTAATTTTCAGGATATTTGCTGGTGATAAACTGGCAGACCTTTTTAAAGACCATCTCACCAATCTTAAGTATCATACCGTTTTGTTCTGCTGTGCTTATAAATGCACCAGGTGGTATTACTTTTCCGTTTTCGTCAATTATTCTGACAAGAGCTTCCGCCGAAACAAATCGCTTTTCTTCAACAGAATATATTGGCTGATAAAATACAACAATTCTATCTTCAGTAATTGCATCGGAAATCATCTGTTCCAGATGCTGTTCCTCGTACATTTGATTGGAGATGGTTTCATCAAGTGTAAGCATACCGGTTTCGGCAAGTTCTATACTGTTTTTTCTCGCATATATAATACATGGGATAATGTCATCTGCATGCCTGCAAACCTTGACACTTGGCATACCAATAACGTTTGGACTTATCATATAGTCCTTCTTAGGTCCCCAAGGCTGGTCAAATCTTTCTTGAATAACTTCAACAAGAGAATCATAATCCGATTGCTTGGTTATGAAGGTTAATTTGCCCTCTGTTCCGGAAAATGCAAGGGCATTATTGATAGAGGATACAAAGGTTATTATTTCGTGAGTTATCTGATCATCCTTTTCACGGTCATTTGGGACAAACGGGGTTGTCATTACTACATCAATCAAAGACACATCCTCACTGCTTCCGTAGATCTGTCTTAAGTACTGGACGAGTGCACCGGAGGTAAAAAGACCTGTTCTTCTGTCGATATTGGTTTCCGGATTTTCAAGACTTAAGTAGATTATAAGTACTCCGATGGAACTTGCGAAGCCAACCAAAAGAAGCTTGTTATCAAAAAACTGAATCGCGGCAGCAACTACCCAGAGTATCATCCAGGAAAGCGCTGCTTTTCTTCTGGCAGGATTGAGCTTGTCCTTATGCCTGAACAAAAGATAAAATGTAATCATAAAATATGAAATACAGAAAAAGTAGGTAGTAAGAACACTTGGACCATATGTAAATGTAGCGAACTCATCTTCTGTATTTTTATAAATAGGAAGAAGAATTATAAGAATTATGGCGGTAACCAAAGCTCCGAAATAAACGGTTACTCTTTTTTCGTAAAGTGTCTTTTGAATAAAAATATCCGAGCATATGTAAAGAAGACCAAAAAATGCAACGACAACCAAAGATATAAGATATGCCTTGCATATTATATCCACAACTATTGCCGGAAGATCATTAACATAATGAAGAGCAATCATAGAAATTATATCAAGAGATAATGCAGATGCAATGGCGAAAAAAATCCTAAGAAAAGCCATCTCTGTGTTAAGATTGATTTTACTTTTCTTCTGATAAAATATAAATATGACTATTAGAAAAGCCATGCCGCAGCATTGCATTTTTATGTTCATAAGTAAACCCTCTGCTTATTAATTGTACAAAATTAATCTCTAACATTTCTATTTTATTATTTAATGGTGGATTTGGCAATAGAAAAAAGCAAATAAATGCCAAAGAACTAAATTTATTGTTTTTCCTTGAATATATTTTGTTATTATGATATATTTTTTAAATAGAGTATTTTGTTATATTCTATACACTATGAAATTATATAATTTAATTTAGGAGGACAAATTATGAATTGTACAGTATGTGGTGCAGTAGTACCTGATGGTTCTTCAGTTTGCCCTATGTGTGGTGCTAATCTTATCCAGTATCAGCAGCCAAACCCAGGCTTCAATCAGCAGCCGATGGGACAGCAGCCAAATCCGGGCTTCAATCAGCAGCCAATGGGTGGATATCAGCAGCCAAACCAGGGCTTTAACCAGCAACCAATGGGTGGATACCAGCAGCCAAACCCAGGTTTCAATCAGCAGCCAGTGGGTGGATATCAGCAACCAAATCCGGGCTTCAATCAGCAACCAATGGGTGGATATCAGCAGACAGGTTATGGACAGCCAATGGGCGGATATCAGCAGACAGGTTACGGACAGCCAATGGGTGGTTATGGACAGCCTGCATTCGGAATGGCTATGGGAGGCGGTAAATATGGTGCTTCTCCAATAGGTGGTGGATTTACTATAGCAAAGATTTTACAGCTTGTCGGAGCAATACTTATATTCCTTGCACCTTTATTTAACTGGATGTCAATGAAAGTTAAGTATGATGGTGCAAAAGAAAAAGAAGCAGCAAATATGTTTAAGCTTGCAGGCGATAAATATCTTGATAAGGGAGTTTTCGTATTTTTTGCAATTATGATTCTTTTAGCAGGTATTTTCTTAATCTGCCTTGAAGTTATGGATTTTGTTCCAAGTATGCAGTCACTTAAGCAGAAGATAGTAAATATTCCATTTATTGAACTTATTGTTATAGCAGTTGCATTATTATTCTTCCTTTTAGCATTCTTCAACGGAGATTTGATGGATGGTATTAAGTCAGGTAGAGATTATTTGAAACTTGCGAAGGAATGGACAGATGGTGTTAAAGGTCATGTAAATCACGGCTTAGGCCCTATCTTAGCATGGGTTGGTGTTGTTTGTGCAGCTCTTCCAAGAGTCTTAAGATTAATCGGAAAAGGACAGATTCTTGACAAATAAAATGCTTATATAGTTTTTTAATATTAATAGTATATGAAAAGGAATAGAATTAATTCTATTCCTTTTCTTTTGATTATGTTATAATAGTTAGAAGTGTAGATATAATATTAAAAAATTTATTGAAAAAACAGCGCCATTTTTATTAGCAAGGGGGAAGGTAATTTATGGTATGTAAGGAATGTGGCAAGGAAATTACAGATGAAACACTTGGTTATTGTCCGGAGTGTCTGGCTCCATTGGAAGAGCCTGTTGTAATAAGCATGTCCAAAGAAGACATAAAAAAAGCCAATAAGGATCTAGAAAAAAAGGAAAAAGAAATTCAAAAAAATATCGAGGTTGTCAGAGTAAAGCAAAAAGAAGATTTGCATTTAAATGAAAAGTATGAAGGACCTTTTATAGATCTAATTGGATATGTAAAGTCACTTGGAAAAAATTTCATTAATCTTTTAATTTTGGTAGGAGCAGCGTTAATATATGCGTCACCATTCTTGCCTTGGATATGGGAAAAACTTCATGGCGTATATAGAAAAGGTAATTTATTTGAGATGGCAGCAAAAGATTCGGATATGGCATTAGGAAATAAAACTATGGCTGTTATGGGTGTGCTTCTTTTGATTTCAGGATTTTTAATGCTGCTTATATCTGCCAGAGAACATATAAAATCTTTGTGGAAAATAAGATATAATTTCATAGTAAGATTAATTCCTGTGGTTACTTCTGCTTTGGCATTTTTTGTGGTATTTAAAAATAAAAGCTATTCAAATGCATTTAAAGCCATGAAAGAATTAAAAGATATGGCTAAGTCCTTAGGACATTCAAGTGTTTATTCATACGGAAAAGGTATCGGACCTATTTTATGTGTGGCCGGAATAGGAGTTTATGTATTGGCTACAATATTTGATTTTATTCACTATCAGAAAAATAAAGAATAAATTAGAATAAAGAATAAGGCATAAAAAGAGGAAATTGTGATTATCACTTTAATGTTGGATATCACAATTTCCTTTTTTATTTGTTTAAGATATGACAATAATATTACTTTTTCTTAAATACCAAAGTAACTTCATCAAACATATTAAACATTTCCAATGCCTGTTGATCAGATGCACTTAAATCTGATGATGAAAGATATTTAGTAAATTCTGAGAAAGGAATGGTAATTGTCTTAGCATCCTTATCATATTTACCTTTAATAGTTATTTCAGAATCACTTAACTCAACAGTATCACCGCTGAATTTAATCTTACCTGATCCCTTAGAACCATCAGAAACTAAAGTGACTTTGTTGAACATACCGACAACAATCTGCATCTCATCACCACTTATTCCAAGGTCTGAACCTGAAAGTGTCATGGTCTCACCCATATAAGTGATAGTCATAGAATCAATATTGTAGGTTCCCATATATTTGCCATTGATAAGGAAATATACACCTACCAAAACCAATACTGCTACTGCACAAACGATACCAATGATGGCTCCGCTTGAGCTCTTTTTTGCAGGAGCTGCAGGTGCAGAGTATGCGTTGTTAGAAGCTCCGTTAAATACTGCATCGTTTACATTAAATGCAGGTGCCACATTTGCTGAATCAGCAGGAATTACTGAACCGCAATTAGGGCAAAAATCTGTTCCGTCAGGAAGCTGTGATCCACAACTTGGACAAGTCATAAGATAACCCTCACTTTCTTTATTTTATGTTAAAATGTAAAAATGATATATACATATCTTATACATAATAACATAGTTTTTTTTAAAAAGATATATAAATTTTTTATTAAATGCTCAAATATTAATATATTTCGAGTCTCGATAATATAAAAATGTATAAATAAAATTTCTATATCTATATTTTATAATTGCTTAATTGCTTTAGTTTTTATCTCTTCAGTGATTCTGTTTATGAAATCTTCCTGGCTCATAGTACCGAGGTCACCGTCTTCACCACGTTTTCTGACTGATACAGTTCCTGCTTCGGCTTCATTTGCACCGATTATAAGCATGTAAGGAAGTTTCTCAAGTCTTGCTTCACGAATCTTGTAGCCTATCTTTTCAGCTCTTGTATCTACAGTAACCTTAACGTCTGCAGCACGGAGCTTCTTTCTTAATTCCTCGGCATAGTCGTGGAACTTTTCTGAGATAGGAAGGATACGTACCTGTTCAGGCATAAGCCATGTAGGAAGGTTACCGGCATATTTTTCGATAAGCCATGCAAGGGTTCTTTCATAGCAACCCATAGAGGTTCTGTGGATGATATATGGACGCTTCTTTTCACCGTTTGCATCTATATAATACATATCGTATCTTTCAGCAAGGAACATATCAAGCTGGATAGTTATCATGGTATCCTCTTTACCATATACATTTTTAGCCTGGATATCAAGCTTTGGTCCGTAGAAGGCAGCTTCACCTGCAACCTCAGTATAATCAAGACCGATATCATCAAGGATTTCTCTCATGGCACCCTCAACCTTATCCCAGTCTTCAGCAGTTCCGAGATATTTGTCGCTGTTTTCAGGATCCCATTTGGACATACGATAGGTAACATCCTCTTCAAGTCCGAGAGTAGTAAGGCAGTACTTGGCAAGTCTTACACAATCCTTAAATTCATCTGCTATCTGTTCAGGAGTACATACAAGATGTCCCTCTGATATAGTGAACTGACGAACTCTGGTAAGACCGTGCATCTCACCGGAATCCTCATTTCTAAATAAGGTTGAAGTTTCACCCATTCTGTATGGAAGGTCTCTGTAGCTGTGCTGGGTTGCTTTATATACAAAGTACTGGAATGGGCAGGTCATAGGACGAAGTGCCATAACCTCTCTGCCATCCTTATCTGCGTAAACCTTATCCTGCGCATTTTTCATGGCAACAGCAGGATCATTGTAAAGAGTCTGATCCACCTTGGCATCTGCATCGCTCATAAGGTCATCGTTTAATACAAACATTCCGTCCTTGTAATGGAACCAGTGATCGGAGAGCTTGTAGAGATTTGACTTTGCCATAAATGGAGTTCTTGTTCTTACATAACCCCACTCATAATCCTCAAGATCCTCTATCCAGCGCTGAAGAGTCTGGATGATCTTAGTACCCTTTGGCATAAAGAGCGGAAGTCCCTGACCGATTACATCAACAGTTGTAAAAAGCTGCATCTCACGGCCTAATTTGTTGTGGTCACGGAGCTTTATATTTTCAAGAAACTCAAGTCTTTCTTCAAGGTCAGCCTTCTTGGTAAATGCAGTACCGTATATTCTTGTAAGCATCTTCTTGTTGGAATCACCTCTCCAGTAAGCACCTGAAGATGAAGTCAACTTGAAGAACTTAACAGCCTTGGTATTCATGATATGAGGACCTGCACAAAGGTCGGTAAAATCTCCCTGAGTGTAGAAGCTTATAACTGCGTCTTCAGGTAAATCGTTAATAAGCTCAACCTTATACGGCTCATTTCTTTCTTCCATAAGCTTTATAGCTTCTGCACGTGGAAGAGTAAATGAAGTGATGTCATCACCCTCTTTAACAATTTTCTTCATCTCTGCTTCAATTTTATCAAGGTCTTCTCTTGTAAGAGAAGGCATATCAAAATCATAATAAAATCCGTTATCGATAGCTGGTCCGATAGTACATTTTGCATCCGGATAAAGATGCTTTACAGCCTGAGCAAGTACGTGGCTTGCAGTGTGCCAGAAGACCTTCTTTCCTTCTTCATCATTAAATGTAAGGATGTTAAGGTTAGCATCCTTGTCAATAACAGTTCTTAAATCACAGACCTTTCCGTCAATCTCAGCTGCGCATGCAACTCTTGCAAGTCCTTCGCTTATATCCTTTGCAATGTCTATAGCTGACATAGCAGATGAATATTCCTTTGAAGAACCATCCTTTAAAGTAATTACCATAATCCATACTTCCTTTCGTTTTGATATTTTTTGCAAGCACGGGTTAAATATAAAAAATCCCCGGTGCATTGCTGCACCAGGGACGATAAATCGCGGTTCCACCCTGATTCTGTCGATATCGGGTCTCTGCTTAAAGCCTTATCTTTTTTAGCAGATGGCTGTTTCGACAGCACTTAATTTGGATTGTAACGTAATCAACGGCTTGATTTTATTCCCAAGCAGCTCCGAGGTAGTTTTCGGATAAGCGTTTTATGAATTCTCTCTCAGCGGGTAGTGGAATTCTCTCTGTATAGCGTCCTTATCTTACTCGTCTCATCATAGCTTTTACATATTTATTTATACTGATTTTAGTAACCATATTAAAAAATGTCAAGTAGAAATTTATTGTATTTTTTTATTTAAAATGACTTATCTACGAAAGGTACAGCCCTGTGGATGTAGGTTATGTCCTCTTTGGCATCATATGAAAATGCAATATTTACATTTACTCTTTTATTATTTTGATATACAAATTCGTCGATATCGCGGCTGTATCCGTATATGCAGATAACATTGTCAAATTCTGCTCTGTCTATCGCTGTCGCATTGGTTTCTTCAAGAAATCTGTCTATATAATCATCTATTTCCTCATCTATAAGTCTACCCTTTTCCTGACTTAGAAGATAAATGTTAGTGTTGGCATTCATACCAAGCTTGTCATAGATAGCTGTCAGCTTTTTCTTATAAGCATAGGCAGAGGTTCCGTTACTTCCCTTAAGATTGATTTCAACCATAACGTAATTCTCTATATTTTCCTGTTCGTATTTGTCTGTAGTATGAAGGGTGATGACTTTGATGGAAGTATCCGCCTGTTCGCCATGTTTGGTAAGTGTGGTAATATCGCTTTCTGCCGTGTCATCCTTTTTGCTTGTAACACTATATCCGGTTGTGATGCCAAGGCTTTTAGCGATATTTTTTACCATACTTTCGCGATTTGCGGTGCTAAGACTATCATCTCCGTAAAATGCATACGCTTTAACTGTGCCTTCGGATAGATTGCTGATATCTTCACTCATAACCTGTTCAACCATTTTCTTTTCCCTGTCGATAGAAGAGTTGATAAAGAGCTGCAGCAAAATAGCCGCCCAGATAAGTACCAAAATATAAATCTTTGTTTTTTTGTTCATGTTCATAACTATAACCACCTTTCAAAAAGAAGCATTGACATAAATAAAGTGGGTTATTCACATTATTTGAATAATTGTAAAGTAATTGCATTTTATACGTGTTTTATTAAATTATGAGTTAAGATAATTACTGTATTTTTTACTTTTTTAAATGTAAGAAGCATGATATAATACCATAAATGAAACTTGCATATTTGAGATAGACCCCCCAAGTCACCCCCCAAGTCACCCCCCAAGTCACCCCTCAAGTCACCCCTCAAGTTGCATATTAGTTACATAATAAGATAACAATAATTTTGAGAAATCAAAAAAATAGAATAATTTTGTTTGATAAAATATAATAAGAAAGAAGGAAGAAAAATGACAGTCGGAATAGTAGGTTTAGGCTTAATTGGTGGTTCATTTGCAAAAGCGTATAGCGATAATGATGACCATACAGTCCTCGGATATGATATAAATAAAGAAGTTATGGAACACGCTTTTGATGAAAAGACAATTTCCGGTGAGCTCGGAAAAAATAACATATCAGAGTGCGACCTCATTCTTATAGCACTTTACCCCGAGACAGCAGTAAACTATCTGAAAGAAATGGCAGAGCATATTGCCAAAGAAACTATGGTAATTGACTGCTGCGGTGTCAAAGGTTATGTATGCGAAAGATGCTTTCCTATAGCTAAGGAGTACGGATTTACCTTTGTTGGCGGACATCCTATGGCAGGAAGACATTACTCCGGATATGATTACAGTATGAAAAACATGTATAATGGTGCTTCCATGGTGCTGGTACCGCGCGATCTTGGTGATGAGAAAACCATAGAAAGAGCAAAGCAGCTCCTTTCACCGATTAAATTCGGTACCTTTACCGTCTGCGATGCCAAGAGGCATGATGCTATGATAGCCTTTACCTCACAGATGGCTCATGTGGTAAGTAATGCTTATGTGAAAAGTCCGACGGCAAGAGACCATGACGGATTTTCGGCGGGAAGCTATAAGGATCTGACCAGAGTTGCATGGTTAAATGAAAATATGTGGACGGAGCTTTTCCTTGAAAATAAGGAGAGCCTGCTCACGGAGCTTAACTGCTTTATCAATTCCATATCAGAGTATAGGGATGCTATTGAAAATGATGATGCAGATACTTTAAGAAAGCTGCTTCATGACGGAAAAATGTGCAAGGAAGAGATTGACGGAATATAAATTATGATGCTATGAATAGAATATTACGGCTCTTTGGCTCATATTATGTAGTAAATAAAATTTGGGAAGTATGATATGAAAAAGAGCATGTTTAAAACAGGGCGCAGTGTTTTGGTATTAACATTTGCGCTCTTTCTTTGCCTTCTTTCGGCTGGATGCAGTTTTAACAAAAAGGGTGATAAGGAGAAAATGGAGTATACCATATGTGATGAAACAAAGATTCCGGATGAACTTTTTGACATCATAGAGGAAAAGAAAAACGGAGTTTTCAAATTAAGCTATGTAAATAATGACGCAATGTATATCGCTATAGGCTATGGTGCGCACAACAGGCAGAACCTTTCCGTAATAGTTGAGGATGTGTATAAAACGGACAACGCAATTTATGTTGAGACAGATCTTTATACCAAAGATGAGATTGACAGTAATGAGCAGGCAACGGCAGGCGATGCATTTCCTGCAGGCACACCGTCTATGTATCCTTATATCGTTATAAAATGCGATAAATATGATCTGCCGGTAGTTTTTGATGTGGATTAAGCACATGGATGGATTTGTGGTATAAAATTCAAAGTCGTCGAATATAATTATCTACAAATGGAGTATTTATAATTATATGTAAAATCATTATGAAAAATAAAGATATTACATGAGGAGGTATTATGGATTTTAGTAAAAAAGATATACATACAAGCGTACTTAAAACTACAAGAAACTCGCAGCTTACTATAGATGACGATTTTAATATACCTGACACCAAAAAAGACGTGGAAAAGATAATAGCCCAAAACGGTAATGTTACTATTGAGGAGATAGCAGCTGAAGAGGGCAGGGTGAAGATTGCCGGAACCGTATATTTTCAGGTCCTGTATGAAACAAGTGACGAGACCGGCAGGGATATGGAGGTCTATGAAAATGAAATTCCTTTCGAGGATACAGTAAATATAGATGAGGTAAACCGGGCAAGTCAGTTGGAAGTTAGATCTTTACTGGAAGATTTATCCGTCAGTATAATTAATTCCCGCAAGCTTGAAGTCAGAGGACTTATAGACAATCAGATAAGTGTTTATGAGAATTCTTCTGTGAATTGTGCCACGGATCTGGAAAACGGCAATGGTATAGAGTGCCAGCATGCGGATATAAATATCAGTGAGATAAAGATTCAAAAAAGAGATGTGTTCAGAATACGTGAAGAAATTGAGATAGCACAAAATAAGCCCAATATAAAAGATATTATATGGTCAAATATAGCTCTTAGAAATATCGAAACCAGAGCGATGGATGATAAACTTGCCGTACGTGGAGAGGTTGAAATATTTGTAATTTACAGGGGTGATGAGGAACGTACACCGGCTCAGTACATTTTCTCGGTAAGAACGATTGAAGAAGAGATAGAATGTATGGGTGCTTCTGAAGATATGATAGCATGTGTGGAGCTTTCATTAGGTAAAGGTGAAATCAGTATAAAGCAGGATGCAGATGGTGAAAACAGAATAATTGCTGTTGATTATAATGTAGATATGAATATTAAGATGTATGAGGATTCAGAGGTACGCATACTTAGTGATATGTATTCTCCACAGGTTGAAATAGAGCCGGAGACAGAGCATTTCGTATATGAAAATCTTGTGATGAAAAATACTGCAATGCATAAGGTTACCGAAAGATATAAGATTGATAGTGAGGATGGTAAACTGCTTCAGATATGCCATATTTATGGAGATGTTTTTTTGGATGATATTAAGGAAAATGAAACATCCATAAATATACTTGGGACTATTAAAGCATATATGTTATACATACCTTCAAGTGACAGCCCAATGGATTGTATGGAAGTAGATATTCCGTTTGAGCACAGCATAGATACCGTAAAGTTATCGGATAATTATAATGTCAAAGTTGTACCGAGACTCACACAGCTTAGTGCCAATATGCTAAATAGTGAGGAGGTTGAGCTAAAAGCGGAGGTAGGCTTGGACATAATGATTTTTGAAACAAGAGAAATGGATGTAATTACCGATATGACGATTTCTCCTATAGATTATGAAAGAAAGGCGGCTATGCCGGGCATAGCAGGCTATGTTGTAAGGAAAGGTGACACCATCTGGTCTATTGCAAGGAAGTATTATGCGACTACAGAGTCAATTAAAAATATAAATGAACTGGCCGATGATGAAATTAAAGAAGGCGACAGACTGATAATAGTAAAAGGATAGGACATGGACGTTCATAAAAAAAGTATTGGCAGTTATCCGCATTATGCGGAAGTGAGTATAAAAAGGGACCACATTAAATTATGTGGTCCCTTTATTGGTGAAACCTTTTTATAGTCTTAATCTAAGACCATTCGCTGAATTAGATTAAGATTATAAGGTTCCACTAGGGAAAGCTCTAACTGCGTTGCGAGGATACAATTATAGCTTTCATACAGTATATCGGATATATTTTCCGATTAGTTAATATTATACTGAAAAAAAATAATTAATCAATACTAAATTTCAATATTTACTTTAATATTTTATTAGGATTTGTTAAAATGTATATTGTATACAAAAAAAACAGGAGAAAATAATATGGAATTAAATTTAAAAGCCTATGCCAAGATAAATCTTGCACTTGATGTCCTAAGAAGAAGACCGGATGGATATCATGATGTTAAGATGATTATGCAAAATATTTCTCTCTATGATGAGCTTACATTTTGCGTGGATGATGAAGAAATAAAAAAATATACTGATATCAGTGCCGGTAAAAAGAATAATGGAGCTAATAAAGATAATGATAAGAATAGCTTTGTTAATTATAAAATTACTCTTACTGCAAACAGCGATAAAGTTCCAACCGACGAGCGAAATCTTATATATAAAGCGGTCAAGCTTATGTTTGAACAATATAATATAGATGCTGATATAAAAATCCATCTTGAAAAGCATATCCCTGTTGAAGCCGGAATGGCCGGAGGAAGTACAGATTGTGCGGCAGCGATAAAGGCAGTAAATGAATTATTTTCACTAGGGCTTTCCGAGAAGGAAATGATGGATATAGGTGTAAAACTTGGTGCAGATGTCCCGTTTTGTATCATGGCACGCACTGCTCTTTCAGAAGGAATCGGTGAGAAATTAAGTCCATTAGAGCCTCTTCCTTCCTGCTATATACTTGTTGCAAAACCGCCTATAAGCGTGAGCACGGGTATGGTATATAAAAATCTTAAGTGTGATTGTTTAAAGTCGCATCCGGATGTGGACGGTATGATAGAGGAGCTCTCAAAGGGAAGTCTTACAGGGGTTGCCGAGCGCATGGATAATGTGCTTGAAACAGTAACGGTAGTGCTTCATCCCGAGATAGAAGAATTAAAAAATATAATGAAGGAAAAGGGTGCGTTAAATTCTATAATGAGTGGCAGCGGACCTACGGTTTTTGGATTATTTGATGATAAAGCAAAGGCTGATTTGGCCAAAGAATTTATAATCAGTAAAGGCATTTCAAATGAGGTTTATGTGACAGAACCGGTTTAGGTATAACCGGGATAACATTTATATATGAGGTTATTTGATTCGCAAAAATGAGTTCAGGATTATATTGTGTAAGGAGGTTTTTATGAAGAAGCTTAGCTTGAAACTTGATGAGTATCTGCCGCTTCGCGAGGTGGTATTTAATGCCTTGAGACAGGCAATTATAGAGGGTGAATTCCAACCGGGTGAAAGGCTTATGGAGGTAACTCTTGCCAATAAGCTTGGTGTAAGCCGTACACCTGTAAGAGAAGCTATACGAATGCTTGAGCTTGAAGGACTTGTTGTGATGATACCCAGAAGGGGTGCAGAAGTAGCCAAGATTACAGTTAAAGATTTAAAAGATGCGCTGGAAGTTCGTATGGCTATGGAGGCACTTTCGGTAAGGCTTGCATGTGAGAGAATAGATGATAAGGGTAAGGAGGAACTAAAGGCAGCTTGTATCAATTTCAAGGAAGCGATTAACTCCAAGCTTGTTCCGGCTATTGTTGAAGGCGACGAAGCATTTCATAATGTTATCTACAAAGCAAGCAAAAATAATAAGCTTATAAATATAACCCAGAATCTTCGTGAACAGGTTTACCGCTACAGAGTAGAGTATGTGAAAGACTTTCTTTATCATGATAATCTTGTAAGGGAACATGACCTTATTACGATGGCAATTCTTAAGAAAGATGCAGATACAGCGGAAAAAATCATGAAGGAACATATTTATAATCAGGAGCAGATAGTTATAAAAAATGTGACAAATGCAGAATAATTTTTTTAAACCCTGTGCAGACTAAAAACAGATTGAATGTAATTAAGAGCAGCTATAGATTGCTGTATTCTTTTACATAATAACTGTTTTTGTTAGCACGGGGTTTTCTTATGAATAATTTATATGATAAAAATAACAGACTTACTGTCTCAATTAATACATCCATTGAGGAAAATATTAAGGTTCTTGATATGCTATTTGAGGGATGCGGAGATGTGGTGCAGAAGTCTTTTTTTATTGGCGATGTTTCCGGAAAAAATATGGAGAAAAGAACAGTAAATAACTCTGATAATTATGATTTGGTGAAAAAAATAAAAGTGAAAATTCATCTTATATATATAGATGGTCTTACGGATAATCAGATGATTGAACAGACTATCATAAAGCCAATATTATATGAGTGGCAGCAGATGGATTTGAATTTGAAGCCGAATCAGAATAACCTTGATTTGTGGAACAGGATATATTATGTGGAAGCGCAGACCGTTGATATAAAGGAAGAAGCTTCCTTTGATAAAACGATTGAATCAGTACTTAACGGCGATACAGCAATGTTCGTAGACGGATATGCCAAGACCTTTATAATTTCTTCAAAGAAATATCCTTTAAGAAGTATAACGGAAAATGATACCGAGGCAGGTATGCGTGGGCCAAAGGACAGCTTTAACGAAGGAATAAGGCAAAGTACTGCCTTGATCAGAAGACGTATAAAGGATGCAAAGCTAAAAGTTGAGCAGGGAGTTATAGGCGAACGTTCAAGAACTTCTTATGCAATTATGTATATGGAAGATCTTGTTAAACCGGGGCTTGTTCCGGATATAAAGAAAAGATTGGAAAGATATGAGATTGATGCTCTGTTTGATAGTGGTATGGCAGAACATCTTATGGATGAAAGGTGGTATTCGCCATTTCCGATCTTTCAGACAACAACAAGACCGGACAAGGCAGCAGCAGGAATTGTTGAGGGTAGAGTTGTTATAGCCTTTGACAATTCGCCGGAGGTTTTGCTTGCTCCATGTAATTTCAACATGCTGCTTCAGGCTTCAGATGATTATTATAATCGATGGGCCGTCGGAACATTTGCCAGACTTATAAGGTATATGGCGGCATTTATCGCTATAACTCTTCCGGGCTTATATATCGCGGTAACGGTTTATCACAGTGATATGTTGCCAACCAGACTTTTATATGCGATAGCAAATGCCCGATCGATTGTTACATTTCCGGTAGTTGTCGAGATGCTTATCATGGAATTTTTGTTTGAACTGTTAAGGGAGGCAGGTATAAGACTTCCGGGACCATTGGGCAATACAATTGGAGTTGTCGGTGGACTTATAGTTGGACAAGCGGCAGTTGAGGCGGGGATTGTCAGTACCATTGTTGTTATAGTGGTGGCACTTACGGCGATAGCTTCATTTGCAATTCCAAATGAAGAATTTGCATCAGTTTTCAGACTGTTAAAATATTTTATTATTCTCACATCTTCAATTGCAGGGCTTTACGGTTTTGTTATGGGACTTTTGATTATTGCGATTCATCTGTCTGAGTTAAAAAGTTTTGGTGTTCCTTATATGATGCCTGCAGTGGGTGGTGGCTTAAAGGACGGAGCATTTCACAATCAGGATTTTATATTTCGTGCACCTATAAGCTTTATGAAAAAAAGGCCTGTGTGGGCAAGATGGGATAACTGGATAAGGCTTAGAAATAATTATATAGAAAAGGGGAGAAAGAAAGATGATACTTGATAATGGCAAGATTTCAGAACGTCAGGGTTTCAGACTCGGACTTTTGGAAAATATTACTCTTGGAATAGTTGTGGTCCCGTTTATATGTGTAAGCTCAGCAGGAAAGTGGCATTATATCGCATTTGCAATCGGACTTTTGTTTACGTTTTTATACAGCATGGTTTTTTATTTGTTTTCAAAAGCATTTCCGCATGGAATGATTGAAGAAATGGATGGACTTTTGGGAAAAACCGGAAGATTTATAGATTGCATATATGCGTTTCGTTATATGATCAGGGCATCACTTATAATACTCTTTTTTTCGGTGATTCTAAGGGCGTATATGCTAAGGAGCTTTAATCTGTGGACGGTCATTATTTCATTTATATTGATATGCGGATATGGAGGCGCCCGTGATATAGAAAAGAGGGGAAGGCTTATAGAACTTTTGTTTTGGTGGATGATTGTACCTCTTATTTTGGTTGCGGTATTTTCTATAAGCAATGTCAACTGGGAACTTAAAAGTGTCGGAGAAAATGCGGATTACAGCGGCATATTTTCCGGTGCATATCGGATGCTTATAATTATGTCTTCGGTGGAAACGCTTCTTTTTACTTTGACAAAACTTAAGAAAAACACATGGAGCAATTATCTGAAAACTATCATATGGATTATGATTTCTGTTTTGTTTTCTTATATATTTGTGCAGGGAGTAATCGGTGAAAAATGGGTTGGGGATAGCCCGATGTCTGCACTTTATGTTATGGAGGCTGCCAGATTTCCCGGTGGAGTTGAGAGACTTGATTATGCGGTAATTGCATTTTGGATTATAGGAGTTTTTTCGGTTGCCAGTGGCTATATGTTTTATGCAAAGGAGTTTTTACGGGTTGCGTTTTCAAAAAGATGGAATTCATTTGAGAAAAATGAGAAGGGTGAAATGAGCAATAATTCCATAGAAATCGTTTCGGATAAATGGTGGACTATGGCCTTGGTTATGCTTTTTACCGGGCTTTTTGTATGGCTTTGGAATTTGTATGATGTGTCCGGATATCTTACGGATTATCTTATATGGTTTGACATAGCCTTAAGTATTTTTATACCTTTGCTTGTTCTTTTTGTTAAATGGAGAAAAAATAAGATGTTTCTTACTTTACCTGTTGCCTTTTTATTGGGCAGTTTATTTTTTCTTACCGGATGCAGGAATCGTGTAGATTTTAAAAGGATTGATGACAGACAATCCTCTCTTGAAGAGATGGATTATGCGGTTACACTTTCTGTAAGGGAGGTAGAAGGGATTTTAAATAATGATAGTGATAATGAAGGTAGGAAGTATAAGGATAAAATTGTAGGTGGAGAAAAAAGAGTGAGGGGAGAATTTTTGTTTGACTTCGAGATAGCGGATCTTTCGGATTATAAAGGTGATTCGGAGGAACTTTTATCTACAGACGATTATGAATGTATGGCAGTGTCGCTTGATGATGCGCTTGATATGTATTTCGAGGCAAGAAAAAACCATGTGGATTTGGGACATCTTAAGATGATTCGGCTCTATGATCAGGATGGTGAAATTAAGAATATTATTTTTGAACTAAAAAATATGCCGTCTATAACAAAGTCTGTTGATGTTGAGTTTTTTTATAAGGATGAAAAAGAAAAAATAAAATTAAGAAATTTGATTAAAAGGCTTTATGATGGGGAAAAATTCTGATATGAAATAAAGCCAAAATAATACTAATATATAAAAAATTAAAAATATATCTATATGAGTTATATTTTTAATTAATTTAGGCTTTTGTTATAGATTTTAGGAGGGACAATATGGCAACACGAATTGCGCGAGGCGCACTTATAGGAATTTTTTTAGGAGTAGTAGGGGGAATATCCTTATCCTACGGGATACATTTTTTTAAGCTTTTAAGTGTAAGAAAGGCTGATTACCAGACTTCTGATGTATCACTTGTGGAAAATGCGGATACTGAGAGTCTCGTTTCCTCAGTTGAAGCATTTAACGAATACGAAACACCTTACTGTGACAGCCTTGAGGATGCGATTTTAAGATTTCATGTAAGGGCAAACAGCAACAGTGAGTCAGACATAGCTTTAAAGTATAAGGTTAGAGACGATATACTCATGGCGATAGGTAGTGAACTTACAGGTGATAAATCCAGGGAACAGGTTATGGCATACTTAAATGATAACCTTGATTATATTAAGGAAGTTGCAGAAAAAAGCATAAGAGAGGCAGGCTATACCTATAAAGTTAAGGCATATATTTCCAGGGATTATTTTCCTATAAGACAATATGGTGAGCTTGTCCTTCCTGCCGGAGAATACGAGGCACTTCGAGTGGATATAGGAGAAGCACGTGGAGAAAATTTCTGGTGCATACTTTATCCTATGATGTGTTATCCGATGGAAGCCGGTGCGGTTGTAACCAGGGAAGACGGTGAAAAACTGCAGGAAATTTTAAGCGAAGAAGATTACAAAAAACTATTCATAGACCATGACCTTGAAAAAGACGACAAGGTAACCGTCAAATTTAAGCTTTTGGAAGTGCTCGGATTGTAACAGTATATCAAAGAAAAAGACACCTTGTCACATATGATAATATGCTAAGCATGGCGTTAAGTGACACGTTCCATGCGTGTATGTTATCATATGTGACAAGGTGTTTGTTTACGTCACGTATTTACATCGAGGCTTTCATAAGCTTTTTGTTTTCATACATGATGCTGTCGGCCTGACGTATGGCTTCGACAGGGTCGATATAGTTTTCTTTGTTGACATATATGTAGCCACATGCAGCTGAGACTTTGAAAGGAAAGCTTCCGCTTGCATCAACTGCTTCAAGCTTTTCTTTAAATTCTTTAACCAGCTTTTTAGCTTTGGCTTCATTGTCTAATACACAGGCAACGAATTCATCACCGCCCCATCTTGAGGCAAAACCTTTTTCAGCAAAAGTGTTCATAATTTTTTCAGCAGTCATCTTAAGAAGCTTGTCACCGGTTTCGTGTCCAAATTTATCATTTGCGAGCTTCAGATTATTTACATCGATAAAAACCATGGTGTATTCTTTAATGCCCTTTTCTTCCATCTCTTCAATCTGCTTATAGCAGGAAGCACGGTTTGGCATACCGGTAAGCGCATCCTTGTAGGCGAGCAAAAGCAGCTGTTCTTTTTCAATCTTAGAGGTATACTCTTCTGTTGAAAATGAGATAAGGTATATTACAAGAGAAAGTGCAATAACAAGGATTGCGAGTGAGCTTAAGCCATGAGTGGTAAACCAGGATTTATTCATAAGAAATTTGGTTACATTAAATCTAACAAGCTCAAATATTCCACAAAGCATGGATATCAATATTCCGTATCTTAAGATATAAATGTAATTGTTACTCTTATCCTTTGTTCCGAGGAATATGGCAAATATAAGAGTAACCAGTAATATGCCTGCTAAAAGGTGGAGGCTCTTAAGCATATCGGAATAATTTCTTTCCATAGGTGAAAGCTCTATTGCAGTTGCAATTATATAATATAAAAGATAAATGAAAGACACTGCTGTTACCATTTTTTTGACAAAAGGTACATCAACAACATAATATATAATTATCGCCAAAGGCAAAGGTGCAAGGAATAATGCATAATATTCTATCTTGGCGCAAAACTCCACATTATCTATAATGAGATAAAACATCTGCATACTTCCGAAAAACCAGGCATTTATCAGTATTTCAAAAAAAGCTATCGGAAGACCGAGCTGAACCTTTTTTTCCTGAAAGCTTCGGATAAAGAAATAAAATACACAAATAGCTGCCAAAACCATAAGAGTAATTGACAACGAAAAGATAAGATCATTGGAGTTAAGAAGTTTCTTCCACGCATCCTTTGAAGATATTATACCAATATTTTTAAAATCCGAATAAGGGATATTTTCAACAGAAGTAATTTCGATGGTGAGTGTACGACCGGCATAATCATCCGGAAGAGGAACCTCATAGACATATCCGCCGTAATGGTCGGATATATTGCCGTTAAAATATGCATCCTCGTAGATAAGCTTGCCGTCAATCGATACACTTACAATTCCATTATAGATAGACAGATAAAATTCTGCCTGTGCTATAGAGATGTCATCGGGAAGCTTGACGGTTATGATTGCCTTTTCATTCTTTTTAAGTATACCAAAGTCACCGTTATCATAGGTTTTAACATCACCGTTTTGGTTATAAATCTCTGATTCCATATAGTCTAATAAGGAATAAAATTCTGGACTTTTTATCCCGTTCAATTTATATTCGATGCTTATGGCAATAAGAAATAAAGCCACTGACAAAGCGATAGTCAGGGGCAGCCTGCCTTTTTTTCGGTTGGTCTTAATACCTTCTTCCATGGCCGCTTCCTTCTTTGAAATAAATATCAGATATATTGTACCACACCTTTTACTTTTTTTATATAAAAAAATGATGTTGACAAATAGAAATTAAAGTGATATCATTTTGATATCAACAAAGAGGAGATAATGTGACATATGGACAGGTACATTGTCACATAAGTGAAAATGTGTCAGGGTAAGTCACCTTGTCACATAGGTGAGGAGGAAAAAATTATGGAAGAGAAGATTTTAAACAAGGGTAAAAACGGTATGGCTATGTTGATGCTTATCTTGCTGTTATTTTGTGGAGGTATTGCATTAATCGTGGTTGGTGCATTATATGCACCGGCGCTTATAGTATTAGGCGTTTTGGCATTTGTATTATCTTGCTTTCTTATGCCGGGACTTAAGATACTTAAGCCTCAGGAAGCACTTGTACTTACACTTTTCGGTAAGTATGTGGGAACTCTTAAGGGTGACGGATTCTTCTTTGTAAATCCGTTTTGTGTCGCTGTAAATCCTGCATCATCCACAAAGCTTAACCAGAGCGGAGATGTTAAGGATAATGCAACAATTCAAGCTGCTACGACAGCCAGCTTAGAGATAGCCAATAAGAAAATGTCTCTAAAGATTATGACGCTTAACAATAACAAGCAAAAGATTAACGATTGCCTCGGTAATCCGATTGAGATAGGAATAGCAGTTACATGGAAGATAGTTGATACCGCAAAGGCTGCATTTAATGTTGATAACTATAAGGAATATCTATCTCTTCAGTGTGATGCAGCACTCAGAAATATTGTAAGGATATATCCTTATGACGTAGCACCAAATGTAGATACAACAGGTGACGGAATTGCTGACGAGGGAAGCTTAAGAGGTTCAAGTGAAACCGTAGCTGCAAGAATTAAGGAAGAGATTCAGAGTAAGGTAACAGAGGCAGGTATTGAAATAATTGAGGCAAGAATCACATACCTTGCATATGCTCCTGAGATAGCAGCGGTTATGCTCCAGAGACAGCAGGCTTCGGCAATTATTGATGCAAGAAAGATGATAGTTGACGGTGCAGTCGGTATGGTTGAGATGGCGCTTGAAAGACTCAGCGAAAATAATACTGTTGAGCTTGATGAGGAAAGAAAGGCTGCCATGGTTTCCAATCTTTTGGTAGTTCTTTGCGGTAACCACGATGCACAGCCTGTGGTTAATTCTGGAAGCTTGTATTAAATAAGGAGGTGTGCCGCATGGCGGACAACAAAAAACAGGTACCGCTTAGACTTTCAGCCAAGCTCTATGATGCCATTGCGGCTTGGGCTGAAGATGACTTCAGATCGGTAAACGGACAGATAGAATATTTGCTTACGGAGTGTGTCAGACAGAGAAAGAAAAACGGTAAATATGTATCCGATGAGTTAGATGTTCCACCGGAGTTGGATATTAAGTAAGTGATAGGAGATGAGAGTGCTGCCTGTACTTATATAAACGAGAAGGGAAGTGGAAATATGCTCAAGAAAAGCTATCTTGGTTTTTGGATATGGACGATTGTTTATACAGTTTCTGTTATGTGTATGTCATATTTGCCCATACATAATACAGATATACTGATACGTATAATATTTAATTATACAAACCTGGCAATTACAGTTCTTACAATTATCATGTTTATTAATGAAAAAATATTTTGGTATAATGGCATAAGCTACGAGGAGGCGGTCGATGCCGGTTCCGACAGACGAAAAGCATATGCATTAAAACATGTAAAAGTCTTCGGATCAGCAACCTTGATATACCTTATCATTTCATTGATAACCGGTTTGTTAAATATAAGTTTTTGGGCTGATACTTTAATATACACATTGATAATACTGATTGCGGCAGTTTCCACAATGAGATTTAAATTATAAAATGCATATAGTGAGACAAGGGGACAGGCATGAGACATGGTGCCTGTCCTTTTTACTGTATATTCGGTTTTGATTATATCCAAATTATATCCAAAATCGGTTGACATGTCCTGATTCTTACATTATAATTAAATTATGATAGCTGATGTTTTTTGTTTTTTGCATATATGTTTGGAGGGAAGTTTTATGACGATAGAGGAAATGAAAAATAAGAAAAAAGAATATGGTTTTACCAATATGCAGATTTCTGTTTTGTCAGGTGTACCGCTTGGTACGGTTCAAAAAATTTTTGGAGGGGCAACCAAAGCACCTCGCTACGAAACCATTGAGGCTATTGAAAAAATTTTAAATCCTATGGAGGCAGGAAGGATATTATATAACCATATAAATGATGAAGAATTCACTAAACATTTTGTTATGGAGCCGGCTCCTGCTTATAAGGTAAATACAGGAAAGAAAGCGGTTCATTGGAGCAGTAACGGTAAAATCGGTAATAAAACCATAGAGGATTATATAAAGCTGCCGGAGGGAGCAAGAGTTGAGCTTATAGATGGCAATTTATATGATATGGCAGCGCCAACAACCCTGCATCAAAAAATAGCTGCTTTTGTTTTAATTCAACTTGAAAAATTTGTTGAAGCAAATGATGGTCCTTGCGTTCCGTTTATTGCGCCTACAGATGTTCAACTTGATTGTGATGATAAGACTATGGTTCAACCGGATGTATTTGTTATATGTGACAGGGGTAAGATAAAGAAGGCGCGAGTATTCGGTGCACCTGATTTTGCGATAGAGGTGGTTTCACCAAGCAATTGGAATATGGATATGAGCGTTAAGCTTAATAAATATAAAGCGGCAGGAGTAAGGGAATACTGGACTGTATCACCTGAACAAAATGCCATAAATGTTTATGAATTTGAAAAAGGTGATTTGCCATGCTGCTATACTTTTGATGACAAGGTACCGGTAGGTATATGGGATGGTAGATGCGAGGTGGATTTTAAGGAGATATATAAAAGACTAAAATTTATGTTTGATATGGATGAATAGGTTGCAATTTGGTGTTATCTCATATTATAATTGTTTTATATTTGAAGGTCAGATGATAAATTTTACTTATATTTAAAGATCAGATGATGAATTATACTTATATTTAGGACAGATAAGGTTTTATAAGAAATGGATATTAAATTAGTTGCACTTGATATGGACGGAACACTTTTAGACAGTAAAAAAAGACTTCCCGTTGATTTTATACCATGGGTAAAAGATCATTCGGAGATTATGACTGTTATTGCAAGCGGGAGGCAGTATCATACACTTGAGAGAGATTTTCATATGCTGAAAAATGAACTTACATTTATTGCAGAAAATGGTGGGCTGGTAATAAAAAATGATGAAGTCATTTACAGTGATGAAATGAAAAAAGATGATGTGAGAAAATGTCTAGATATAATTAAAGAACATTCAGACATGACACCGGTTTTGTGTGGTATAAAATCAGCATATATGCCGGTATCGGATGAGGATACATTTAAGCAGGTTGATATGTACTATGTAAGCCTCGAAGTGGTAGATGATATATATAGCTGTGTCGATAAGGATGAAATAATTAAAATAGCTGTAAATATAAAAAATTTTGGTGCTGAAAGTTCTATGGGTATATTTAGTAATTTGGGTGAAGTTATAAAACCGGTTCTTTCCGGTGACAGCTGGATAGATATAGCCAATGCATCCGTCAATAAGGGCGAAGCAGTAAGAGCGATTTTAAAGAAGTACAATATAGATAGAAAAGAAGCTATGTCCTTTGGTGATTATCTCAATGATTATGAGCTTATCGAATCCTGTGAAGAAAGCTATTGCATGGAAAACGGACATCCAAAGTTAAAAGCTATCGCAAAGCATATAGCGGATTCCAATGACGATGATGGAGTTATGAAGGTATTGCGTTCATTATAAAATTGGTTTTGGGGGATTTATATGAATTTTTTTAAATACATTTCGTCAAATATTGTTAAATGGTGGCAGGTGCATATCACACCGATTCTTCACATCAACAATAACAAAAAAGGACGTGGCAGATTTGAAGGTGGAGACGGAAGCTTGGAAAACCAGTATGCGGCAGAAGCTACAGAAAGAGCAGTCGAAAGCGTTGAAAACGCCAATTCTGCCATGAACAGTCAGGTATCAGATGGTGCATACGACGATCAGATATCGCAGGATGCATCAGGCAAATCTACTGTTAATTCAGACCTACTCAACAATAAAATTCCTGATGGAACATCTGCAGATGCCATGGAAGTACTTAACAGAATCAATAAGGAAAAGGATGAGGCACGTAAAAAGGCAGTTGAAAATCAATGGAAGAAACGTGAGGAAGAGGAGCGTATAGCTGCAATAATGAATGCAGGCAAGGTAGATGTCAATGCATTTATTGAAGAAGGAAGAAGTAAGGCTGCTAATCATTCGGAAAATGCACATAATAATGTGGATACTTCCGGGTCGGGATCTTCTGATACCGAAGCCGATTCTTCTGTTACGGTTGATGCGGATTCAGAAGCTTCAGGTGAAACAAGTACTTCAGATGCAACCGAAGAACAATTAAGACGCGCACAGGAAATAATAGACAGACTTAACCGCGAGGCAGCAGAAGACGAAGCCAAAAAGCAAGCCGAGATAGACGCCGCAAAGCAGCGCGCCAAGGACGCAGGTCTTTCCGACTAGTTGCTGCAAGGTGATGGTTCTAATTGACAAATAAATTTTATAATAAAATACCTCATATCGAATACAACCGGGTAGGTGTATAAAGAGCATTTAACCCGATTTGCATAAAATCAAAAGCGAAAAAATCCTTATATATGCGTTAAAAAAATCGAACTGTTTGAACGAAGTGAGTTTTCGATTTTTAGCATATATAAGGATTTTGAGTGCTTTGATTTAGCAAATTGATGGTTAGCTCTTATACACCTACCCGGTTATATTCAATATGAGGCTTTCATAATAAAGCGTTGTCAATTAGAACCATCATCTTGTTTTGATTTAATGGAAAGCAGCGAAATTACAAGTGACACGCCCATTCCGATAAGTGTGAAGTAGGATAACAGCTTGGCAGGTACTCCGAGACTTAAAAGCTTGTCCGGTAAAAATGCGCCCAAAAGACCGAAAAGTCCGCCTAGGATAACTGCTGCAAACCATACACCTTTACTGATAGACCGCTTTCCATATGTAAGAATTGCGATTAAAAGCGGAAAGATTACGCCCGGTGTATATATGGAGTAGGCATTGGTGAGCAATGAGATAATGTCACTGTTACCGCTTATGGCAAAAACAGTTGCCAAAACGCCTATTACACCAACGGTTATTCTTACAAGAGCGACACTGTCTTTACCGAGTATATCCTTTACAAATATACTTGAGGCGTTTATTATACAGGTATCCGTCGATGAAAGAATCGCTGAAAGAAGACCGAATACAAGTAAAATTCCAACGAACTTCGGAACTATGCCGATTACGTACATAAGTGCTTTACTGCCGTTTAATTCTTCGGCAGAGATATTATATCTGACCCACATTCCGATAAGTGTTATAATAAATGCAAAGACAAATAAAGATATTCCGGCTATAAGTGCTGAACTTTTAGCCGTTTTTTCATCTTTTGAGATAAAGTTACGTGACATAATATCCGGGCCTAAAAAGTAGACACCGCCTATTACAAAAAACTGTGTAAAAAGATTAACCGGCTTGTAATTATCATTTAGAAGTTCAATACCGTCTGCTATGTCAGAGGTATTTCCGCCTTTAACAAAATACAGATATATGCAGCAGATAAGAATACCTAAAACAATAATAACGAACTGTATACGGTCAGTTTTTATAACCGACAGCTGTCCGCCGATCAGTGTATAGATTATAACTATTGCCGAAACAAGAGCAAATATAAGCTTGCTGTTTTTACCAAGAGCAAATGAGATAATTCCGTTCATGGCTACAAGCTGTCCGGCTATGACACCGATCCAGGATATAACGATTATAAATGCCAGAAGCTTTTCAGCACCACCGCCTACGATTTTGCCTGCCATATCGGGAAGTGTTATTGCATCGATACTTCTGACCTTTTTAGAGATTATAAAGGCTTGAAGTATAAGTCCGATTCCACCAAAGGCAAGCCACCATATACCCGGAAAGCCTATACTATATACAGTATCCGTGATTCCGATGGTTGTGGATGCACCGATTACGGTAGCAAGTAAGGTCATTATTACTGCAAATCTGCCTTGACTTTTTCCCGCCGCAGCATAGTCGGCAAAGCTGTTTATTTTCTTTATATCGAGAATTCCTATGGTAAGAAAAACTATAATGTAAATAATAAGTGCAATTAAAAATATAGTGTTCATTTTCTGACTCTCCCAGTAGTTTATTTTAGCATCTCACCTATCGGTTCGATGAGGTTATTCGCAAAATAACGATTCGCGCAAGCGTGACCGTTGCTTTGCTCATTATAACATTACATAAAATCATATAATAAGTATTAATTTTCACTATGGTTGAAATTTAATACGACTTTTCAACCTGCGACTTTTACGAGTATATATGATATTATTTGAATTGTCAACCTATAATTAAAATAAGGTAGACAATTAAACCCGTTCAATATATTTGAACTTTTAGATGATATGGGTTATAATTGCATATAATATAAAAAATAAGAAAGAGGAATTTATCATGTCTAAAAAAAATCTTGCCGTAATCTTTGGTGGACGCTCATCTGAGCACGAGGTATCCTGTATTTCAGTTGTGACAGTTGCTAAGGCTGTTGATACAGAAAAATATAATATATATTTGATTGGAATTACTAAGGAGGGCAGCTGGCTTAGAGCGGCTGATATCAGTCAGATAGAAGATGGAAGCTGGCGTGAAAGCAAGGAAAGAGCATTTATTTCACCTGATACAAAAGGAGAACTTATCATAGATGAAAACGGGAATAATACATATATAAAGCTGGATGTTATATTTCCGGTGCTTCATGGCATGTATGGTGAGGACGGAACGATTCAGGGACTATTTGAAATGGCAGATATTCCTTATGTAGGTTGCGGTGTATTTGCTTCTGCGGCTTCAATGGATAAGTTTTACACCAAGCTTGTGGTTGATACACTTGATATAAGACAGGCGGTTTACGTCCCTGTTCTTCGTGATCAGTTAAATGATATAGACAGTGTTATTAAGAGGGTAGAGGAAAGACTTGATTATCCGGTGTTTGTAAAACCGTCAAAAGCCGGTTCATCAAAGGGTGTAAGTAAAGCTGAAAACAGAGAAATGCTCATAGCCGGATTAAATGAAGCAGCAAAGCATGATTATAAGATTCTTGTTGAAGAAACCATCGTCGGAAGAGAACTCGAATGTGGTGTAATGGGATATGGTGATAATACAAAGGCATCCGGTGTCGGAGAAATACTGGCAGCCGAAGAAGCAGCATTTTATGATTTTGATGCCAAGTATAATAATGCTGATTCAAAGACTGTTATAAGTCCAAAGCTTCCTGATGGAAAGGAAGAAGAAATAAGGCAGGATGCTGTAAAGATATTTAATGCACTTGATGGATTTGGACTTTCAAGAGTAGATTTCTTCCTTGAAAAGGAAACAAATTGTGTAGTATTTAATGAAATTAATACACTTCCGGGCTTTACAGGCATAAGTATGTATCCGATGCTTTGGGATGCAAAGGGGTATGATATAAAGAAGCTGGTTGATACACTTATCGAGATGGCGGTAGATAGACCGAGATAGGTGGAAATTTATAAGGAGGGGTAGTATGTTAAAAGAATGGGTAAAAGAAGAAAAACCAAATGATGAAGAACTTTCAGAAAGACTTGAAAAAGCAAGAGCTGAGCTTTCTGTAAGACAGATGGCAATTAAAGAAAAAAATCTTCCGGTGCTTGTTGTTATGGATGGCTGGGGAGCCGCAGGTAAGGGAAGTGTATTGGGAAGAATAATAAAAAATCTCGATCCGAGATTTTTTAAGTGTGAAACCTTAAGTAAGCCTACCGAAGATGAGACGAGAAGACCGTTTTTATATCGCTATTTTGTAAGAATACCTAAGCAGGGAAAAATCTCATTTTTTGACGGAAGCTGGATGGGTGAAGTAACCTCCGAGTATCTTCAGGGTGAGATCAGCAAGAGCCAGTACAAATCACGCCTTACCAGTATAAAGCGTTTTGAGAGACAGTTAAATGATAATGGATATTTAGTAGTAAAATTCTTCTTTCAGATAGATGAAAAGACACAGAAAAAGAGACTTAAAGAGCTTGAAAGCGATACCTACACCAAGTGGAGGGTATCTGATAAGGATTTGTGGCAGAATAAGCATTATGACAAATGTCTGGATGTATATGATGAGTACATAGAAGCTACAAATCAATTCGTAGCACCATGGTATTTTATAGATTCATCCAGCAAAAAATGGGCAGAGCTTCAGATGACAGAGATACTTATTTCAAGCATAGATACGGCTATTGCCAATGCTGAAACCGAACAGAAGGCACCACTTTTACAGAACACATTTCCTATGAAAAATACTCCGAAGCTTGCGGATATTCCGCTTGATAAAACGCTTACCGATGAGGAGTATAAAAAGGAGCTTGATATCTTACAGGCTCGTCTGGGAGAACTTCACAATGAGCTTTATCACAAGAAGATTCCTGTAATTATAGCCTACGAGGGCTGGGATGCTGCCGGCAAGGGCGGTAACATCAAGCGTCTTGCAGCAGCACTGGATCCAAGAGGTTATGAGGTTCATCCTATCGCCAGTCCTGAGCCTGCTGAAAAAGCCAGACATTATCTCTGGAGATTTTGGAACAGACTTCCTAAGGACGGACACATAGCTATCTTTGACAGAACCTGGTATGGACGTGTTATGGTAGAACGTCTCGAAGGCTTTTGCACTGAAAATGACTGGCAGAGAGCATATAACGAAATCAATGAGTTTGAAAAAGAGCTTGCAGATTGGAATGCGGTTATTGTGAAATTCTGGGTTCAAATCGATAAGGATACCCAGCTTGAAAGATTTACAGACCGCCAGAATACTCCTGAAAAGCAGTGGAAGATTACTGATGAGGACTGGCGTAACAGAGAGAAATGGGATCTATATGAGGTGGCAGTTGATGAAATGATTCAAAAAACCAGTACTAAATTTGCTCCTTGGCATGTCCTCGAATCAAATGACAAAAAATATGCACGTATCAAGGCTCTCAAAACAGTAATAAAAGCAATCGAAAAGAAGCTTGCAGAGGTGAAGTAAATTCCGGTTTGCCGACCCTTGCCCGATAAACCGGAATTTACAGTCTGTATATGTAGGCTTTTTCGTCAGGATCTTCTTCGTAGCCGGGAAGCTTGATTACTTTTTCCAGGCGAAGAGGAAATTTGCGGATAACGCTCATCATTTCAAAGGTGCAGTAGTAGAGGATGATGGTTATTTGACGAAGATTTTCATGGACGGATTTCATTATCTTTTTTATGATGCCTTCTAAAACCTCTGCTGAAAATGGGTTGAAAAAGTAGAAGAAATTGTCGGTTGGTGCAATCTCATATTCTGCGGCATGCATATTAAGTATGGAAAATTTCTCGCGCTGCTCCATGAATTTAACATGATAGCTTTCTGCGTTGTTATAAAGGGTGTTATAGACCTCCTGATTGTTTTCGATACCGGTTACATTGCAGAAAAAACGGTTATTGCAATAAAATAAAACTCTGCCCATACCACAGCCGAAGTCTACAATAGTATCATCGGGATTGATGTATATATCTTCAAAGATGCGCATCAAAACCTCGTAATCGGTGGACTCGTGGATTTCAAAATCTGGCAGAGGAGTAAGCTCGTTTAATTTTTCGTGGTTGGTAAGTATTCCAAAGAAGTCATCGTAGATTCGTTCCTGACCCATACATTATTCTCCTTGTATATTAATCATATTTGGATTTACAAATATTATCAGATAATTTGTAAGTTTAAGAATCCGAAAAAAGGAATTAGTTTACTCCTGTTTGATATTTATCATCATACTCATAGCTGAAGGAGGAGTTAAAGAGTCACCCATATCAAGTGTATAGAATGAGTTTATGTTTATTCCGGTTTCAGGTTCATGAAGCATATCGGTATATTCGTAACTTTCAGTTACTAAAGTAACGGGTATGTTGCCAAAAGGAGTCTCATAAGTTGTGTTGTGGGTTAGAGCTTCACCATATATAAAATCTGTTATTAGTTCGCCACGCCTTATGATACGAAGTTCTGTTGGCGAGACATACATAGTAGTTTTAGTCAAAACTCCCTCACCGGACAAGTCCTCACTATAGGTCAATCTATAGCCGTTCTTTTCCTTAAATATTACAGCAGTATTTTCGCTTTTGTTTTTCAAACCATCCTGGTCCGTACTCTCTATAATTATTTTAACGCGCATAAAAACCTCAATATGTGTGTCATAGGGTATAAGCCTTGCCATATCAGCAGACTGTATATAGAAATGTGCTTAGCATGGCGTTAAGTAACACGTGCCATGTGAGTACATTTTTATATACAGTCTTAGCTGATAAGATATGACAAGGCTTACGCCCTTGTTACATCAATAGCTTTCTATATCTATTACATTAACTGTATTTACATTTATTGGAAGAACTCTGTCAGCAAATGCTTTAAATTTATCCATTCCGTCGCTTACATAAAAGTCGTAGGAAGGAATGTTGCTTCTACTGTTTAAAAGTCCCTTTTCATCAAGTATCTGCTTTAACTCTTTGGCTGTTTCATATGCAGGATTTATAAGTGTCACCCCATTACCCATATATCTTTTGATAGGGTTAAATAAAAGAGGGTAGTGAGTACAGCCTAATACAAGTGAGTCAACATTATATGGTTTTATCTCTGAAAGATACCTGTCTATCATGTCATCTGTGATTCGATCTTCTAAAAGACCTTCCTCAACAAGTGGGCAGAATAATGGACAGGCTTTACCTATTACAGTTACCTCTTCATCGAGCTGCCTTATGTAATCTGTGTATATTCCTGATTTTATGGTTGCTTCAGTTCCGATTACGCCGACATGTTTGGTCTTCGTTTTTTCGACAGCCATTTTTGCACCGGGTCTGACTACACCGATTACAGGGATATCTATCTCGTCACGCATATCTTCAAGGGCAAGTGCGCTGGCTGTGTTGCAGGCAACAACGATTGCCTTGACATTTTTTGTGCGTAAAAAACGGACAATCTGTCTGGAGAATTTCAGTATTGTATTTTTGGATTTGCTTCCGTACGGTACTCGTGCGGTATCACCAAAGTATATTACATTTTCACTTGGAAGCTGGCGCATAAGCTCACGAACTACCGTTAAGCCACCGACACCGGAGTCAAAAACACCTATTGAAGCATTCATATTAAGAAATCCTTTCTTTGTGATAATATGACGGAAATATAATTATTAGATTAAGTACACCGCAGGCACGCTCCCGCTAATCTCACACGCAGCGGTACTAAACTGATTTACGCCTTTCGGCTGTAAATCAGTAAGTACCGGCGTGTTCAAATTACCTGCTTGTGTACTTATCTAATAATTATATTTCCTGTGTTTTGGTAAAATTTAAATATTATAGTTTTTATTTCTACTTATCTGAATCAGTATCTTTTATGTCGTCTGAATCAATATCTTTTATGTCTTCTGGATCAGTATCTTTTATGTCGTCTGAATCAATATCTTTTATGTCGTCTGAGTCAGCGTCTTTTATGTCGTCTGAGTCAGCGCCTTTTATGTCGTCTGAATCAATATCTTTTATGTCGTCTGAATCAGTATCTTTTATGTTGTCTGAGTCAGCATCTTTTGTATCATCTGAATCAGTTTTTTGTTTATGAATCAGTTTATTTATATTAAATACAAGATATATGCTTACTGCCAGTATAACAGCTGATACACCGGCTGTCAAAATACGGGATGTTATGCTGTCAAATAGTCCGCTTGGAACAGCTATTATGCTTACATTCAGTGCTATATGAAATGTAATTCCGGCAAGCAGATTATCTGTTTTGTGGACTAAAAAGCCTATAAGTATGCCAAGTAAAAATGCATATGTGCCTTGTATTATGTTGCCATGGTAGATTCCGAAGATAAGTGCCTGAATAATTATAGCAAGTGTGGCAGGCATACATCTTTTGGCGTATGTAAGGGTAAGTCCGCGGAATAAAAGTTCCTCTGCGACAGGTGCCAGTAAAAATACAGCCACCAGCATAAGCCAGGAGGAGGTTACTCCGGTTACATTTGCCACTAAATCATCATATGCTGCAAATGCTGACTTAAATATTGGTCTTATCAGTGCAAGTATACTGTCTATTAAAAACTGTCCGGCTATGCCGGCTGTTATAAGAAATATTATTATCGGCGGTTTGATTATGCCAAAAAAGCCTTCTTTAACAGAAGGCTTTTTTAGTTTGTAAAACCAAAGTCCGAAGACTATTATAAACAGTATAAACTGAGCCGCCGATATAATTGCCTTGTTCATAGGCTGGGTGTAATCCTGGGATATTATTGTTTCAATGGATCTTGAAGCAACTGTTTTTTCGTCAGATAGACAGTTTTTTACAAATATGTAAACAATATCACCGACTACAGCGACAACCTGAAGGAGCATGGCAATTACACATGGTACGAATATATTTATTATATTCCTGGTTCGATTATTTGATTCCATCTTTAATCTTCTTAGCTCTTTCTTTTTCTTTCTTAATCTGTTCTTTTGTCTTTTCCTGATCTATACCTTTAGCTTTATTTTGCTTCTTAGCTAATATTTCATCATTAATCTGCTTCTGGTATTCAGCCTGACGCTGCTGCATACGCTGACGCATGCTCTTCTTCTTTTTCTTGCCGTTTGTTTCTTCCTCAACCTGAGCGGCCTTTTTCTTACCTCTGACGCTCTTAACACTTACTATGTAGATACCGCTTACCATGGCCTTAACCTCACCCTTGGTAGGCACATCTTCAAATATGGCATCATCACATATAAAGTTCATAATCTGTGGACCGACCTTTGCCTTTACGATAGGAAGTTTAGCCTTGTGATATTTTTTAGGAGTCTGTTCCATAACCATTTTAGGCAGGCCTGCGTCCTTCATGGGCAGGTATTTTTTATCTATGATAAGCATGGTAGCAGGCTGAGCTGCATCAGCCATCTGTTCCTTTTGTTCAATCTGTTTCTTTTGGAGCTTGTCTCCTACCTTATATAGTGCAAATAGTATTCCCAATGCAACTACAATAACTATTAGTAATATTCCCCACCAAGGCATATTGTTGATCCTCCATTGTTATTTTTTGATTTTATGCGTTTTTCGCATATCTTTAATAATATCTGGTATTTCCTTGTATTTTGCCTTTCTTTCCTTCATAGGATAATCATTTGGATAGATAGGCTTACCGTATTCAATAATTACATTTCCCTTTGTGAATTTCCTGCCCGGTGCAGATTCGTATATTAAATCTGTTCCGGAAACCGCAAATGGAACGATAGGACAGCCGGATTTATCAGCCATCTTGTAACCGCCTTCCTTAAAAGGAAGAAATTCGTCGGTCTGGTTTCTGTGTCCTTCAGGGAAAAGTATCATGGAATGTCCCTGCTTAAGGAATTCAGCTCCTTTATTGATGGTTTCAAGACCTTGCTTTATGTTGTCACGCTCTAAGAAAAGACATCCTATATCTCTCATATAGAGGCGAAGCAACGGAACCTTTCGCATTTCTGCTTTTGCTATAAAGCCTGCAGGTCCTCCGTTAGTGTTGTGGGAAACCAGTATGTCAAAATAGCTTCTGTGGTTTCCGACGAAAAGGCATGCTGTATCCTTTGGTATATTTTCCTCCCCAAGCACGGTTATTTTACATCCGACAAGCTTAAGTTCAGCGTTGAAAAATCCTTTTACAAGTCTGTAGGAACGCTCCCACGCTTCATCGGGATTTGTCTTCGCAAGCTTTTTTAGGTACCAGTGATAAGGTACTATAACAAAGGATGAAAAAAACAGTGCCAAATATGCTAAAAATTGCTTCATATAACCCCTCCAAACATATTATCTTCCATACATTTTACAGGTTTCATATAATCTTGCAGCAAGTTCGTTTGTAAGAGCTTCCTGCTTATAACGCCAAGCCCAGTTTCCTTCGCCGACACCCGGGGTATTGAAACGTGCCCAGGAATCAAGACAGAGTACATCCTGAAGAGGAACTATGGCCATATTGGCAACCGAGCCAAAGCAGGCTCTTATTAAAATCCAGCATATATCATTACCGTCAGTTGAAAAATATCTTCTAAGCTTATCCTTTGATGCCTCATAAGCATGCTTATACCAACCGAGAGTTGTGTCATTATCATGTGTTCCGGTATAACATACGCAGTTTCTTATAAAATTATGAGGAAGGAAATCATTTTCCTCAGGATTCTCAAATGCAAACTGAAGAATTTTCATACCCGGTAAGCCGAATTTATCTCTTAAAGCGGCTACGGATTCATCTATCTCACCCAAATCCTCGGCTATTATCGGAAGATGATAACCAAGGGTTGCTTCAAGCTGTGTAAAGAAATTTACACCAGGTGCTTCAACCCATTTACCGTTTATAGCAGTTTCTTCACCATAAGGAACTGCCCAGAATTTATCAAAACCTCTGAAATGGTCGATACGAAGAAAATCAGCAAGAGTGAGCTGATGTTTGATACGGTTAAGCCACCATTCGTATCCGGTTTCGGTGTGTTTTTTCCAATTGTAAAGGGGGTTGCCCCAGAGCTGACCGGTCGCTGAGAAATAATCAGGTGGTACACCTGCAACAACAGTCGGATAGCCATCGCTGTCGAGAAGGAAAAGCTTCTGATTGGCCCACACGTCAACACTGTCCCAAGCCATAAATATCGGAATGTCACCAACTATCGATATATTTTTGTCATTGGCATATTTCTTTAATTTAAGCCATTCTACATTAAATAAGAATTGGATAAACTTATAATATTCTATCTCTTTTTCAAGCTTTTTGATCCAGGCTTGCTTTTGCTTTTTGGTAGGTTTCTTTAAATCATCCTCCCACATATACCAAGGCATACCTTCGTGATAATCCTTGCCTGCCATAAATAATGCGTAATCATCAAGCCAATACGCATTTATTTCGCAAAATCCCTTATATTGCTCCAAAAGCTCAGGGCTTGTGGAAATTCCGTCTGATATATCATCATCCGTAAATCTTGCATAAGCGGTTTTTAAAAGACGTGTCTTAAAAGCTATAAGCTCGCCGTAATTAACCTGCTCCGGATTCCACTGCGGCATATCATAAAAATCGCTGTCATGTAAGAGCTGCAGTTCTTTTAAATGGTCAAGACTTATTATAAGCGGCTGACCTGCAAAGGCTGAAAACGGCTGGTATGGCGAGTCGCCGAAGCCTGTATGCCCAAGTGGTAAAACCTGCCAGGTATTGAGACCTGAACGCTCCAGAAAATCTATAAAATCATAAGCACCCTTACCTAAATCTCCGATACCGTAAGGCCCCGGAAAAGAAGTAGGATGTACTAAAATACCTGTGTATCTTTTTGGCTTTTTCTCTCTAAACCCTGTTATCATAGGCTCTGCCATTATTTTTATCCTCCTTGATTTTGGTATTACACATACAATCCAAATTATACAAAAAAATCACATAAAAAACAATGCTTTAATTGTAGGAATTATAGAGTTTTTCAAATAAAGGTATGGATTTTTCGACCATATCCGTGGTAACACAGTAGGAAATCCTAAAATGACCCGGACAGTTAAAGCTGTCACCAGGTACAATTATAAGGTTATATTCCTTTGCTGCTTTCCAACAGAACTCATTTGCATCGCTTATAGGAGTGCGAGGGAACATATAAAATGTACCGCCCGGTTCTACCACATGGTAGCCTATTCTTGTTAATTCTTTATATAATATTTCCTTATTTTTTTCATAAACTGAAAGGTCGCTTGTGGTATAAAGAATGTTTTCTATACCGAGCTGAATAAGTGAAGGTGGGCAGTTGTGACCGGTAAATCTTGAAATCTGTCCACACATCAAAACGATAAGCTTTGCATCCTTGCATGCCGGATTGACGGCCACATAACCGATTCTTTCACCCGGAAGGGAAACTGATTTACTGAAAGAGTAGCAGCAAATCGAGTTGTCATAAAAGGCTGATACAAAAGGTGCATCAGTGCCTGTAAATACAATTTCTCTGTAAGGTTCATCGGATATAAGGTAGATATCGTGACCGTATTCCTCCTGCTTTTTAACAAGTATAGCTGCAAGCTTTTTGATTGTATCGGTTGAGTAAACTATACCCGAAGGATTGTTTGGAGAGTTTATTAAAACTGCCTGTACGTTAGGATTAAGTGCTTTTTCGAACTCTTCAAAATTAATCTGAAATGTATCGATATCTGCAGGAACTATGGTAAGCTTGGCGCCGGTTCCCGTTACATAAGGTACATATTCAGGGAAATAAGGTGCAAAGGTAATAACCTCATCACCATCCTTAACAACACATCTTATGGCATGTGCTATGGCGCCTGCAGCGCCTGTTGTCATAAAAATTTCATCCTTGGTATAATTCATGCCAAATCTTTTGTTAAGGGAAACTGCAACTGCCTCCCTGGTTGAATCTATTCCAAGAGACGGGCTGTAACCGTGAAGTGCTACGGGATTTTTTGTCTCGAGCATCTTTATAAGACCGTCGGTAAATTCTTTTGGTGTCGGAACAGAAGGATTTCCGATAGAAAAATTGTAGATATTTTCTGCACCTATCTCGGCTGCCTTTTTGTTAGCATATGTAAAAAATTCTCTTATGACGGAGCCTTTGCCTGTCATATCCTTGTACATTTCGTTAATCATAATAAAACTCCTTATATATATTAATTTTTAAATTCACTTATAATCACGTGTTGTTTTACAACTCGTGGTGCGAACGGTTGTAAAGCAAATTTTTTTTTTCATATCCGTGAGCTTCGAATCCTAAACATAAAAATGAGTGATGAACCAAACCGGGGAGGGATTTATTCATCACTCATTTAGGGGAGAGAGGATTCAAATATATGAAAAGCTCTTTACGGAAAATAATTTAACATAAAAATGTGTTCAAATTATGTCCTAATTGTGAAAAATTGGTTCTAAAAAATTAATTTGCACCTAATTCTTTCATTGAAGTATCAAGCTGCTTCAATGTTTTTTGGATAGCGTCATTTATAACACCTGATTCATGTGCCATCTTTCCAAATTCATGTGCAACTACAGTAAATCCTTTACCTGCTTCTCCGGCTCTTGCTGCCTCAATAGAAGCATTAAGTGCAAGAATATTCTGCTTATTTTCGATTTTCTTAAGACCTTGTGACTTTAAAGTAAGTTCTTTAATTAAAACAGCTGCATCTGTTATCTGACTTGCAAAATTATCATTTATTCCACTTAACTGTTGTTTATTATAATATCTTTCCATCAGGTTTGTAATAGAAGATACAAGTAATCTTGAAGCAGCTTCAACCTGCTCTTCAGGAGTATCTTCATCTAAAGGTCCTCCGATTACTGAGGCTACAACTACATCGTCAACTTCTATGTCTTCACCGAAAGCTTCTATGTTGTCTCTGGAAAAACCTAATTTATTTGAAAGAAAATTTCCTTCATCATCAAGTACTACAGCAATCATACCTGTTGCAGCTGACCAGTCAACCAAAAGCTCATCTAATAATGATATATCTAAGAATTCACTTACTGCCATTTCATTACCCCCTAATCTGATTATGTATTTTGTAATAACAGTTAAAATATATTGTATATAATTTTTAAAAAAATTTCAACTAAATTATATAAAAAGATAATGATTATTAAAAAATTATGATTGTCTTTTAAATTTCAATCCATATATCCCCAAATGCATACCTATGAATAAAGGTGTGAGGTCATATCGCCTATAGCTACTGCAAGAGTATGAAGCTCCTCCATAGTTGCATTTATCTCTTCCATATTGGCACTCTGAGAGGTAATGTTATCATTAATTTGATTAATCTTTTGCATAACATTTTTAACGGATGTATTCATTTCGCCAAGTATCTGTGAAATGTTATTGGTTGTCTCTTTGGTTGAATTGGCAAGATTTTGAACCTCACTTGCAACAACCGCAAATCCTTTACCTGCTTCACCGGCTCTTGCTGCCTCAATACTTGCATTGAGTGAAAGAAGATTGGTCTGTGCCGCAATGCTTTGGATACTCTGGATAATCTCCATAGATGCATCTACAGATGCTTCGATTTCCTGTGAAGCCTCAGCGATTTCTGTCTGACGAAGCGCTACATCCTGCATCTCACCTGCGGCTTCATCAACAGTCTTTGAAACATCTGCTATCTTTACTTCAAGACTTTCGATATCAGGAGCAAGTTCGGTTTCAAATTTAACTCTGTGCTCTTTTTCTTCGGTTACATCCAATATTGTACCTGCTGCCATAAGAGGAACCTTATCCGGTGAAAATACTACATAGCTTGAAGCTCTGAACCATTTATATTCACCACTCTTATGCTGGATACGGTATTCCATATCAAATACAGTATCACCGGTTGGGTCTGCCATCTGTTTAGCCATCAAACCTGCTGCTGCTTCCACATCATCCGGATGAATCTTGGTCAACCAGGAGGACATAATATCAGGGAAATCTATAGAATTACTATATCCAAGAAGCTTTTTAAACTGATCGGAAAATACCATAGGAGTATTTGGATCATCAATTGCACCCTGTGTCAGGTCAAGGCTCCATGAACCTTCAAGCATCATCTTGTCAACCGCATATTGTCTTCTCTGGTCATGTTCAAGTTTAGCTTCAGTTTTAAGCTTATCTTCAATATCTATAAAGGTTCCTATGAAAACCTCAGGATTGCCGTTAGGACGACGTATACATTCACCTGTTGCATGATACATGCGGTATTCACCGCTTCTTGTAAGAAGTCTGTAATTTACATCATATCTTGCTTCTCTTCTGGCAACTGCGGCACCGTATGAAGCAAATACCTCTTCAGAATCATCAGGATGGATTATCTTTCCAAGTGACTCAACTGTATCTGGAAGCTCTGACTCGGTATATCCAAGACTCCTTCTCATATTATCTGTATAATGAACGCCGGTCTGATTGCCGTCTTCATCAAAAAATGCCATCCATATTGCGAGGTTAGCGGAATTATTAACCGATTCAAGCATGCGGTAGTTTTTTTCCGATTCATATTTATACTTTGCGACCTCATTCATAAGTGCATCAATTTCACTGTTGTTATCTTGTACATAGCTTTGCTTTTTCCCAAACATATTTGATAATCCTCCTTGTGTTTCATATCTGATTTTCTTTAATAATTAATGTCATAACCCCCGAAAGTAAACCATATAATAAACCCTAAATAATAAGCTGTAAAATAATAAAATATATATATTTACAGTATCACTAAACATAGATTATATCACAAATAACAAATAAACAAAAGACATAACGCATATTTTCGGCATAATGCACAAAAAAAATTCTATTTTGTCGTTTTTCAAGCTTAATTTGAATGTTTCTCATAATTGCTGAAAAAAGCAAATTATGTTATAATGAAATCCTGAAATTAGCAGTACATTTTATGTACCTAATATACAAAAAACATAAGCAATAGGAGGTAATTAGCAATGGGAGTTAATCGTTTTGTATTGAATGGAATTTCTTATCACGGACATGGTGCTATCAATGAAATTCCGGGAATCATCAAGTCAAAGGGCTTTAAGAAAGCGTTTGTTGCATCCGATCCTGATTTGGTAAAGTTTGGGGTTACTGCAAAGGTTACGGATTTACTTGATCAAAATGGTATCGCGTATGAGGTTTATTCTGATATCAAGCCAAATCCTACAATCGAAAATGTAAAGAGCGGTGTTGAAGCTTACAAGGCTTCAGGCGCAGATTTTATGATCACTATCGGAGGCGGTTCATCTATGGATACCGGTAAGGGTATAGGAATTATCGTTAATAACCCTGAGTATGCAGATGTTCGTTCTCTTGAGGGCGTTGCTCCGACAAAGAACCGTACAGTATTTACAATCGCTGTTCCTACAACAGGCGGAACAGGTGCTGAATCAACTATTAACTACGTTATCACAGATGTTGAAAAGAAGCGTAAATTTGTATGTGTAGACCCTAATGATATACCTGATATCGCAGTGGTTGATCCTGACATGATGGCTTCTATGCCTAAGGGACTTTCAGCTTCAACAGGTATGGATGCTTTGACACATGCTATAGAGGGATATACTACAGCAGCTGCATGGGAGCTTTCAGACTGCCTTAACCTTGAGGCAATTAAGCTTATTGCAAAGAACTTAAGAAAGGCTGTAGACAATGATCCTGACGGACGTGAGGGCATGGCTCTTGCACAGTATGTAACAGCTATGGCTTATTCAAATGTTGGTCTTGGTATAGCACATTCTATGGCACATACCCTTGGTGCAGTATATGATACTCCTCATGGTGTAGCCTGTGCTATGATGCTTCCTATCGTTATGGAATTCAACGCAGAAGCAACCGGCGATAAGTTCAAATATATCGCAGAAGCCTTTGATATCAACACAGAGGGAATGAGTCAGGAAGAATACAGAAAGGCTGCCATAGACGCAGTAAGACAGCTTTCTGTAGATGTAGGAATTCCTACGAAGTTAGACAAGCTTAAGGAAGAGGATCTTGATTTCTTATGTGAATCAGCCGCAGCAGATGCATGTGCTCCGGGTAATCCAAAACCTGCAAGTTTAGAGCAGTTTAGAGAGATGTTTAAGAAGCTTATGTAGTGGATTAGACGATATAGTAGTTGTTGCTTGGATTATCTGATTTGAAAAAAGACTTTGACAGCGACATGATGAAATGAGGTGCACATATGAAGATAGAAGATTTTGCGGATATGGAACAGTTTGAGACTATCATGAGTAACTGGGCTAAGGCTACAGGACTTGCTACCGTTGCGGTAGGAGCTGACGGTAAATACATTTCAGATTGTTATAATTTTACTGATTTTTGTATAAAGCTTACCAGAGGCAGTGCAGAGGGCTGCAGGAGATGTGAGAAATGTGATGCGGAGGGACAAGGCGTTTATCACTGCCATGCAGGTCTGGTCGATTTTGGTATACCGCTTAAGCTGTATGATGGGACTGTTCTTGGCTCCGTTATCGGGGGACAGGTTCTTCCTGAAAATCCGGATGAAGATAAGTTCAGACGGACAGCGAGAGAGCTTGGAATAGATGAGGACGAGTATATAGAGGCACTTAACAAGGTTAATGTTAAGACTGAAGAGGAAATAAATGCATCTGCAAATCTTCTCGGACAGGTTATGAATAATTTCATAAATGCTGAATACAATGCAAAATATAACGGAACTATAATCGAAAGGCTTACCGATGGTGTAAAGCAGTGTGAGAATTATGTAACCAACATCAAGAATAATACTAAGAATCTTGATGCTATACAAAGAAAGCAAAATATACTTGCACTCAATGCTTCCATAGAGGCGGCTCGTGCCGGTGAAGCAGGCAAGGGCTTTACGGTTGTTGCAAACGAAGTCGGAAAGCTTGCAAAGAGCTGTACTGAGCTCAACAAAGAGATTTCCAACAATGTAAACAGCATTTCAGAAGTAATTAATGGTTTAACAGAACTTAAGTTCAACACAGCAAATTAATAATAAAAGATTAAAGAATTTGAGGGCGGAAATTGAATTTTCCGTCCTCTTTGCTTGCGAAAAAAATACATTAACATTATAATAGCATTTGTTAAATACATATTTTGATATTTTTGTTATGATTTGAGAGGAATAAAGATGGTTAAAATATTTGAGACACATGCTCATTATGATGATGACGCCTTTGACGGCGACAGAGAAACGCTGATAGATTCATTTAAGGGAAACGGCATTTACGCCGTTACCAATATCGGGGCGGATTTAAAGAGCTCCCAAAACACTTTGGAGCTGATAAAAAAATATGATTTTTTTTATGGTGCAGTCGGTGTGCATCCTTCTGATGTTGATTGCCTTGAAGAGATAGGAGACGATGAAAAAGCGATTAAGCTCCTTTTGGATATGGCAGAGTCGTCAGAAAGAGTAGTTGCCATAGGAGAGATTGGCCTTGATTATCACTATGAGGATACGGATAAGCCGCTTCAGGAAAAATGGTTTAGAAAGCAGCTTGGTCTTGCAAGAAGGCTCAAGCTTCCGGTAGTTATCCATAGCAGGGATGCGGCAGCAGATACCATAGATATAATGAAGGATGAAAAAGCCGGTGAGATTGGCGGAGTTATACACTGCTACTCGTACTCTGTGGAATCGGCAAAGATATTTTTAAATATGGGATTTTACATAGGCGTTGGCGGAGTCGTTACATTTAAAAACGGAAGAAAGCTGGTTGAGACGGTGGAATATACTCCGTTAGACAGGATTGTGCTTGAGACAGACAGTCCGTATCTTGCACCACAGGATTATCGCGGCAAGAGAAACAGTTCGCTTTATATACCTTATGTGGCGGAAAAAATCGCCGAAATAAAAGGTATATCCGTAGACGAGGTTTATGAAACAACATGGAACAATGCAGTAAAAATGTATAATATAAACAGCAGAAATGCCTGAAAATGTGATAAAGCAAACAAATGCTGATTTAGTGAAAAGGAATCAATATGGAAAAGCTCAGTAATCCACAGGTTACAATTGAAATAATCAAGAAATATAATTTCGCCTTTCAAAAAAGATTCGGACAAAATTTTTTGATAGACGGACATGTTATAGAGAAGATAATTAAGGCTGCTGATATAGGCAAAGAGGATGTTGTACTTGAGATAGGTCCGGGAATAGGGACTATGACACAGTATCTTGCTGAGGCGGCAGGTAAGGTTTACGCCGTTGAGATTGATAAGAACCTGCTTCCCATACTGGCTGATACACTGTCCGAATATGACAATGTTGAGGTTATAAATGAGGATATTCTTAAGCTTGACATAGAGGAGCTTGTCAAAGAGGAAAAGGGTAATCTTAAGGTGGTTGCCAATTTGCCTTACTATATAACTACTCCGATTATCATGGGACTTTTGGAAAATCATATACCGGCAAAGTCCATCACGGTTATGGTGCAAAAGGAGGTTGCTGAACGTATGCAGGCGGGTCCCGGCAGCAAGGATTATGGTGCGCTTTCGCTTGCGGTACAGTATTATGCCGAGCCTTATATAGCTGCAAATGTACCACCTAATTGCTTTATGCCAAGACCAAATGTAGGTTCCGCTGTTATAAGATTAACTAACTGGGACAATCCTCCGGTTAGTGTAAGAGATGAAAAGCTTATGTTTAAGCTTATAAGGGCATCCTTTAACCAAAGGAGAAAAACCCTGCAAAACGGAATCAACAATTCGCCTGAGCTTTCCTTTACAAAGGAGCAGGTTGCAGAAGCGTTAATTAAGCTTGGTAAAAATGAAAATATTAGAGGTGAAGCACTTACTCTTTCGGAGTTTGCAAAACTAAGTGATTTACTTTCGGAAAAATAAGTAAAAGCAAGTTGTTTATCGGGTATAAATGGTCAAGCCTTCGCATATATTATATATATGTTTAAGAAAAAAGTGAGGAAGGATTATGCGAAAGGGAAGATGTGTATCATATATATACCGATATAGAAACAATGAAAGATGCGAAAATGCGGGCTTTATCAAGATTCAGTGTGTATCAAACGGAAATGAAAATCAGGCAAGAATCCAGATAGGGCTTAAGCTTTATAAAAAGATGGAATGTAAATGTGAGGTTTATCTTTTGCATGGCAATTCGGGAAGATTCCTTACGGATATAAATTTTTGTGCAAGAGAAAGAGATACTATCATGAAGCGGATGTTTGTGCCATGGGATAATCCGCTGGGTGATTTTGTTCCTCTTGATGAATACTCGGGAATCTTCTTTTTGTGTGATGATGGGGAACAGCTTCTCGGACTATGGGATAATAAACTTGTTAATCCTGAGGATATTATTATTTCAAGAAGAACAAATTTGAAAGAAAATAATATTTCAGATAATAAAATAGATGGAAAAACTGATGATGACGTAAAAAATACCACAGATTATAATGGTATAGACGAAATACCAATCATAAAGCTTAATAAAGAATATAAAGATGCATGTGAAGAAATGCTTAGCACATATCCAAAGCTTGCTCTTTTTGCGGATAGTCAGATTACTGAATGCGTAAAAATAGAACCTCAAGATATAGGAAAGCTGCATATGAATAACTGGAAATTGGGCGAAAACAGCTTTTTATCACATGGATTTTATCAATACAGATATATAATGCTTGGGAAGGTAAAATTAAATAATGAAGAGGAAAAGGTAGTTATAGGAGTCCCGGGAGTCTTTTCTAATAAGGAAAGATATCTTGCAAATATGTTTGGCTTTAGTCGTTTTGTTCCGGTAAAGAAGGACAGACTGATGACCGGTAGATTTGGCTACTGGATATCAGAGGTATCAAGAGCATAAAGATCAAGATAAATGTCACGACCATTTACATTTGCTTTTAATTCATTTGCCTTATATTTTATAAAGCCCAGTTTTTTTGCGAGTTTGACAGAAGGTTCGTTGTCAGGTGCAATATGGGCGGCTACCATGCCGATATCGTAATGATTTTTTATAATGCTGATTCCACAATAGCATGCCTCATATGCGAAACCACGGTTTTGATATAGTAAATCAAGTTTGTAACCTATCTCGGCGTAGCGGCCAAAATTTCCCTGCTTGATATTAAAATTGATTGAACCGATTATTCTGTCCGGACGATGTGAGGTATAGATATAATATCTTAGAAAATTGCCGCCAAGATATGCGTTATATTCGCTTCTAAGGTGGTTAATATGATATTCCTTTGTGTAAAAGCCTATAGGACGGGTAGGTTCGAATTTTTCAAAAATGAGTTTATTTCTTTTATAAAGGTTTAAAACCTCACCGGCTTTAAGCTCATTTTCAACTTGAAGTATAAGATTTTCAGTATACAAAACTGATGGTCCTAACATAATAAGCTCCTTAGAAATATTTGAAATAATTATATAATGTAAAATATTCAAAATCAACTAAGGAAGTTAAAATACGATAACAGAATGCTAATGTAATAGTACAAAAGTAAATATTTGTATGATAAAAACAGATGATTAAGGGTGGATAATAATATGGATGAAGATATAAAATATATGAAGCAGGCGATCCGTCTTGCCAAAAAGGCAGCGGCAAATGGTGATGTTCCGATAGGCTGCGTGATTGTTCATGAAGGAAAGATAATTGCCAGAGGATATAATCGGAGAAATGCGGACAAGACTACACTTGCTCATGCAGAGATACTTGCAATTAAAAAGGCATCAAAGGTAATCGGAGACTGGAGACTTGAGGACTGTACCATATATGTTACCCTTGAGCCCTGTCAGATGTGTGCGGGAGCAATCGTTCAGGCGCGTATACCAAGATGTGTTATCGGCTGCATGAATCCAAAGGCCGGCTGTGCCGGATCCATATTAAATATCCTTGATATAAAGGAATTTAATCATCAGGTTGAGATAAAAAAGGGTGTGCTTGAAGAAGAATGTTCAGCTATGATGAAGGATTTTTTTGCAAGGTTAAGGGCAGATAAGAAGAAAGAACTAAACTAAAGGACAGAAGAACAGAACGTGATTTTTCTTGACTTAGTTCGTGATTTTCTATATACTATTATAGATGTTCTATATTTTATTATAGAAAATTTTGGATTTACCGAAAACCGTCTGATTCGTTTTCAGGTTTTTCCGCATAAAATTGTTATAAAATTTCCGTGCAGCTGGGGAGTTAGCGGTGCCCTGTACCTGCAATCCGCTACAGCAGGAGTGATGGTTGACCTAGGGGTGTTTTCTTGTGAGGCTGCCCTTGGTAAGTGGCGTTGATGTTTGGGTCTTGCGCGACAGGAACCTGTGAACCGTGTCAGGTCGGGAACGAAGCAGCACTAAGCAGGACCTTCTGTGTGCCGCGAGGTAGCCTGGGCTGAGTTAACTGCTAAGGTAACGCTTATGAGTGCATCACGAAGTCAGCCGCACGGTATTATTTTATATAGATAAATTAGCTTAGAGGGTTTTGAGAAATTAACGTATATCCGGGTCATTAAATAGTTGATGATATACGAAGGGTTATTATTTATATTACTAGCTTTAAAATGAATAACATAAGAGGAGGTTGTTTATGGGAAATGAAAAAAGTAGTGTCAGTCGTTCGTTGATGATGGCGATTACAATACCTGATGCTTTGATACTTGGGGCATATCTTTTAGAGGTCATAAAGGGTGAACGTACCATAGGGTATTATGTAACTCTTGCAACCCTTATTTTAATTCCGATTATCTTTGCGTGGATTTCATTTAAGTCAAATCCGGATTCAGATGCATGTAGATATATAGCGGTGCTTGGTTATATCGCCATGTACACCATGGTAGTATTTACGGGTGATACGGCACTTGTATGTATATACATAATTATTCCTATGAGTTATCTTATCGTATGTGCAGATCCTAAGCTTTTAAAAATATCTGCTATATGGGCGATTCTTGCCAATATTGCGGCTGTTATATATAAGGTGGTCGGAAAAGGACTTACAAGTGCTGATGATATAGCTGATTATGAAATTCAGATACTTGCAATATCACTTTTCATGATTTTCCTTTATACTTCAACTAATCTTCAAAAGAAACTCAATGATGCAAGAATGGGTAAAGTTATCGAGCAGGAAAAACAGGCGGAGAGTACACTTAATCATATCCTTCAGGTTGCAGATAATGTTACCAGAGAGACTCAGTCTGTTCTTTCTATGGTAAATGAAGTATCTGATTCGTCAAATATCACTGCAAATAACATGGAGGAAATTACAACAGGTACAGGTCAGACTGCAGATTCCATACAGGAACAGCTTTCACAGACAGAACAGATTCAAAGCATAATCGAGGAAGTTAACAGTGCTGCTGAAAATATGCAGATTATGATTAAGGATAGTTATAAGAACATCGAAACCGGTGTAAGCAACATGGATACCCTTACAGAAAGTGCATCCTATGTTGAACAGATTAATAAAGACTTAAATAATGAAATGTCAGCTCTTGTTGAGGATGCTAATCAGGCACAAAATATTATTCAGATTATTCAGGATATAGCAAGTCAGACCAACCTTCTTGCGCTCAATGCTTCCATAGAAGCAGCCCGTGCAGGAGAGACAGGAAGAGGCTTTGCGGTTGTAGCGGATGAAATCGGTAATCTCGCCCAGCAGACTGCTGATGCAACAGAAAATATCGCCGATCTGCTTACCCGTCTTACAGATGGTGCAAATGCAGCAAGTGCTGCGGTAGATAATGCTGTTGAGGCAGGAAGCAATCAGAACAGCCTTATCTTAAGTACACGTATGACCTTTGAGCAGATTAGAGACACCATATCTGATGTAGCAGACAATGCAAGACAGGAATCAGAATCTATTGAAAACCTTCTTGCAGTCAATACAGAGCTTGTATCCAGTGTAGAAACCATCTCCGCAATAAGTGAAGAGGTTACTGCTACCAGTCAGCAGGCTCATGAAATGGCACAGAAAAATGTACAGCTTTCGGACAACATGAAGTCAAGCATAGAAAGACTTTCAGCTTCAGTTAACGAACTCAAATAAATTCCGATACGTACATGAATTATCTGTCAAGATACATAATGTTAAAATCTACGTCCCCGGTTATGCCGGGGATTTTTCCTGTGCAGCCCATCTGCCACATTATGTAGTCACCGGTATAATCGGTACTGTTTGTGTAATGGGCAAGCCATACAGGAGTGTTTTGTTCATTTGTCCATAGGCATAACAGATAGTTTTTGCTGCTATAAAGCATCGCATCATATCCATAAGAATTTACTTCATCATAAAAGGCCTGATATATGTTGTTTATGTCATGGAGATTAATTTCGTAGCTTTCAAAGTTTGCAAAATCCTCCCAGTCATAGGCTATAGGATAATCAAGCTTTTCGTCACCCAAAACTCCCATCATCCACTTTACATTTTGTTTTACTTCTTCAACACTTCTTTCTTCTGCGTGGTAGTATATTCCCACCTTTAGACCAGCTGCTTTGGCATTTTTCATATTGGCATAGTAATTGCTGTCGACATATACGCTTCCGTCATCATATCCGCCGATTCGCATAATTACAAATTCGCAGCCTGCGGCTTTTACCCGGTTGAAATCTATGTCTCCCTGCCATCTTGAAACATCTATACCTATCTCGGTATTTGAATTTTTATAATCTCTTATAAAATCAGAAAAATCATACGATGGACGTGGTGTAGAGGTAGGAAGTTCGGATACCACATGAACTGTCATCTCGGCGTCTGTTTCATTTCCTGCTTCATCGATAATTGATATATCGATAGGGTAATCTCCAAGTGTTGATGTATCAATATTTCCATCGACGGTAAATGCCGGTGTTTTGTCCCAATCATCCGCATATCCGATATATTTATGAACATCAAAGCTTTCCCGCTGCTTCACATAAGGCTCCCTGTTTAAAACGAGAAGTACAGGAGGAGTTACATCCTCACCCGCATCAAGAGGAGTGGCTTCTGTCAGTTCCTCTGTGGTTTGTTCAGTTGTCGTTTCAGAAAGTTCAGTTGTTTCAGTGGTAGCCACATCGGTTAATGTGGCCTGTTCTGTACTGATATCAAAAGAGGCTGCACCGTTATCTTTATCTTTAAAGCTCTTATTGTAGAGATATTTGCTCGCCAGGTAAATTCCGATAATAACTGCGATAAACCCAACCGCAGCGATGCATCCGGTCAATACCCTTATTAAAATCTTATTTCTATCCTTCATCTATATAAACACTCCTCTCAATCTGCAATAAACAACTATATTATACAAAACAACTCAATATTTTTCACTATATTTATTTGAGACGTGGCAGCTTTTATGTAAGAATATTAATCGGACAAATGATTATATGATAATGGTTTAGGCTTTATATACGTATAGGATAGCATTTAACCCGATTTGCGTTAAATCAAAAGCGAAAATTCAAGATAGGTGCGTAAAAAATCGAACTGTTTGAGCGTAGTGAGTTTTCGATTTTTAGCACCTATGAAGAATTTGAGCGTTTTGATTTAGCAAATTGATGGTTAGCTGTCCTATATGTATATAAAGCCTAAACCATTTTTGCGTAATTAAATACTCGTCTATAAAAGCTGCCACCGTCACTTATAAAAGATGTTATAGGGAAAAGCTATAACGGGCTATTATTTTTATGTATTTTTCAAATTCATATCAAGGTGCTATACTTTCAAACATTCAGAGGGGAAGTGATAACGATGATAAAGCTTGAACATGTTAGTAAAGAATTTGAAACACGCGGAAAAAAGAAAATCGATGCCGTAAATGATGTAAGTCTTACGATAAATTCCGGGGAGATATTTGGAATAATCGGTTTTTCCGGAGCAGGCAAATCTACACTTGTTCGATGTATTAACCTGCTTGAGCATCCAACCAAAGGTAAGGTTTTCTTAAATGATGTGGAGCTTACCGCTGCAAGTGCCAAAGAGCTTAGGCAGGAAAGAAGAAGTATTGGAATGATATTCCAACAATTTAATTTATTGGCACAAAAGACCTGTATAGATAACATTACATTTCCGCTTATCATATCAGGTGTTCCTAAAAAAGAAGCAATCGAACGTGCAAAGGAGCTTTTGGAGCTTGTCGATTTAAGTGACAAAGCGAAAGCTTATCCGGAGCAGCTTTCAGGAGGTCAAAAGCAAAGAGTTGCCATAGCAAGGGCGTTGGCAACATACCCGGAGGTTTTGCTTTGTGATGAAGCTACAAGTGCACTTGATCCGATAACAACGCGTTCCATACTTGCACTTCTTAAAAAGATAAATGAAGAATTGAGAGTAACCATCGTTGTTATAACTCATGAAATGAGAGTGGTTGAGCAGATATGTGACCGCGTCGCAGTCATGAGTGATGGCTTTATTAAAGAAGTCGGAACCGTAAAGGATATATTCCTTAATCCTAAGTCCGATACAGCAAGGAAGCTTATACTTCCTGAAAGAAATCGTATAGAAAAAGGAAAACGTACCGACATTTTAAGACTTGCCTTTGATGGTCAATCCTCATACGAGCCGATTATCTCGGAGCTTACTCTTGAGTCCGGTGCCTGTGTCAATATTTTGGGTGCCAACACAGAGGATATAGGCGGTAAGGCCTACGGTCAGATGCTGATTGAACTTCCGGAGGATAAAGAGGCTGTTAAAAAGATAAAAGCATTTTTAGATAAAAAGCAGATACATTATGAGGAAGGAGGCAATGCCGATGTCACTACCGATTGATACTTTGATTACGTTGTTAAAGGACGGACTTTTAGAAAGCCTTTATATGACAATCGTATCGACGATAATCGCTTATGTAATAGGTATACCGCTTGGCATAATCGTTTTTGTCACAGATACAGGCGGAATACTGAAAAATAAACCGGTCAACTTCATATTTGGTGTAATCATTAATATGATCCGTTCGGTACCGTTTCTTATACTTTTAGTAGCAATGCTTCCGGTAACCAGAGCAATTGTCGGAACAACCATCGGTTCAACAGCAACCATAGTTCCGCTTGTTGCGGCAGCTGCACCATTTGTAGCAAGAATGGTTGAGTCCTCACTAAAAGAAGTAAGTCCGGGAGTTATAGAAGCTGCCAAGGCAATGGGGGCATCCCCCATACAGATTATAACAAGGGTACTGCTTCCTGAAGCAAAACCTTCACTTACAGTCGGATTTACCATAGCTATCTCGACCATACTCGGATACTCAGCTATGGCAGGCTTTGTAGGTGGTGGCGGTTTGGGAGCAATCGCCATAAACTACGGTTACTACAGATACAAAACAGACATTATGCTTATCACGGTTGCGCTTTTGATTGTCATAGTTCAGTTTTTCCAGACAGTCGGAATGTTTGCAGCCAATAAAATAGATAAGAGAACAAATAATTAATTAAGTAAATATGATGACAGCAAGGGTATGGAATAATCACCGAACCAAGCATTATTCATCATAAAAATATAATTTATAATACTAGGAGGAAATTATTATGAAGAGAAAGATTTTAGCATTAGTAACAGCACTTACACTTGTAGCAGGTTTAACAACCGGATGTGGAAAGAAGAAGGAAGATAAGGTTATCAAGATTGGAGCAACACCTACACCACATGCAGAGATTCTTGAGGTTGTTAAAGATGATCTTGAAAAGGAAGGTTATAAATTGGAGATAGTTGAATACAACGACTACGTTCTTCCAAATACCGCAGTTGAAGATGGTGAGCTTTATGCAAACTTCTTCCAGCACACACCTTACCTTGATGATTTCAACGCTGAAAACGGAACTCATCTTGTAGCAGTAGCAAGTATTCACTTTGAGCCATTTGCAATCTATGGCGGCAAGACCAAGAGTCTGGATGATTTAAAGGATGGCGCAACTGTTGCAGTACCAAATGATACAACCAATGAAGCAAGAGCTTTACTCTTACTTGAAGCTCAGGGTTTAATCAAGCTTAAGGCAGACGTAGGTCTTACAGCAACTGTTCTTGACATAGAGGAGAATCCTCTTAACCTTGAGATTAAAGAGGTTGAAGCAGCTCAGGTTGCACGTTCTATCGATGATGTAGATATAATCGCAGTAAATGGTAACTATGCCCTTGAGGCAGGATTAAGCTCAAGTGATGCGCTTGCATATGAAGCAGCAGATTCTCTTGCAGCTGATACCTACAAGAACGTACTTGTTGTTAAGGAAGGCAACGAAAACTCAGAGGAAACTAAAGCACTTATCAAAGCTCTTAACTCTGATGAGGTTCGTGACTACATAAACAACACTTACGAAGGACAGGTAGTTCCTGTATTCTAAATTCCGGTTTATCGCACAAAGGTGGGTGCCGGGTACTGCTCATATAACTTCACACCAATTTAGTTTTTACAAACGGAAAGTATATGAATAAGGCTGATACACAACGTGCCATCGATTTGTTAAATCAATAAGCTCAAA
>JAFUGL010000027.1 GCA_017469405.1 Lachnospiraceae bacterium
ATTCCTGCTGATGAATGCCCTGCTTCAAAAAAGCAGATTTTGCAGGGCTTATTAAGGTTACCCTTTTTCCAGTAAATGATACAAAAAAGACTTAAAAAACTTATAAATTTATACTTGACATATCACCGCTGGACTTATATACATTATAAATAATTAAACAGCTGCTTCTTTTCTCGCAAGATACTCATTTATAGAATAAATAACATCATCTACGTCCATACCGTGAACCATGCAGGCGTCTTCCAAAGATTCCATCGCAGAAGACGGACAGCCTACACAATGCATGCCGGATGCCATAAGGATTGCAGCATTGCCCGGGTCGATTTCAAGTATTTCGTAGATTAACATGTCTTTAGTTACCTGTTTTGCCATTTTATTATATACCTCCTTGAGTAAGATAATTCTTACATATTATTAAGTAGTTATCCAAACATTGATAAGTATAACACAACTTCTACTTAAATGTCTATTAGAATGTTGCCCATAAAAAAAGCTTAAAATTCAAAAATTTCGTATAAAATGTGGTATATAAGTTTACGAAGAAAGAGGTAAGTAAAAAAGGGTTGTTTTGATTAATAAATATTTAAATAAATCAAGATTGTATACAGTATACAATTAGTGTACTGAAAAAAGTACAAAAAAATGCTTTTATGAAGTTGACGTGTATACAATTTAACCTTATAATATAACCATCTACAGAAGTTATCCTTGTATACAATGTATACAAGACACGATAATTTCGAGTAAGAACGAAAGTAAAATAAAAGGAGGAAAACAAAGAAATGTTGTTAAAAATGGATGCACTTGAGACAGACAGCTGGGATGGATTTGTAGGCGGAAAGTGGCAGAAAGAAGTTGAGGTTAGAGATTTCATTCAGAGAAATTACACTCCATATGAGGGCGATGATTCTTTCTTAGCAGGACCTACACAGAATACTAAGGATTTATGGCAGATGGTTCTTGATCTTTCTAAGAAGGAAAGAGAAGCAGGCGGAGTTTTAGATATGGATACTAAGGTTGTATCTACTCTTACTTCACACCAGGCTGGTTATTTAGACAAGAGTAAGGAAACAATCGTTGGTTTCCAGACAGATGCACCTTTCAAGAGAGGTATGAACGTATACGGTGGTATCCGTATGGCTATGAAGGCTTGTGAGGATAACGGATACAAGGTTGATCCTGAAGTTGTAGAGTTCTTCACTACTCATAGAAAGACTCATAATGCCGGTGTATTTGATGTATATGATGATGAAATCAGAAGATGTCGTACAAACCACATCATTACAGGTCTTCCTGATGCTTACGGACGTGGACGTATCATCGGTGACTACAGAAGAGTTGCTCTTTATGGTATTGATTTCCTTATTGAGGATAAGAAGATTCAGAAGGAATCATTTGGTACTGTTTACACTGATGACGTAATCAGAGGCAAGGAAGAAATTTCAGAGCAGATTCGTGCATTACAGGAATTAAAGAAGATGGCTTCATTCTATGGCATTGATATTTCAAAGCCTGCTAAGAATGTTCAGGAAGCTATCCAGTTCTTATACTTTGGTTATCTTGGAGCAGTTAAGGAGCAGAACGGTGCAGCAATGTCACTTGGACGTACTTCTACTTTCCTTGATATCTATGCAGAGAGAGATCTTAAGAACGGTACATTTACTGAGGAGCAGATTCAGGAATTCGTTGATCACTTCGTTATGAAGTTAAGATGCGTTAAGTTCGCAAGAACTCCTGAGTACAACTCAATTTTCGCAGGTGATCCTGTTTGGGTTACTGAGTCACTTGGTGGTATGGGTGTTGACGGACGTCCACTTGTTACAAAGATGAGCTTCCGTTACCTCAATACTCTTGATAACTTAGGAACTGCACCGGAGCCAAACTTAACAGTTCTCTGGTCAACAAGACTTCCTATCAACTGGAAGCAGTACTGTGCTAAGATGTCAATCAAGTCTTCATCAATCCAGTATGAGAATGATGACTTAATGAGACCTGTTCACGGTGATGATTATGGTATCGCATGTTGCGTATCTTCAATGAGAATCGGTAAGGATATGCAGTTCTTCGGAGCTAGAGCAAACCTTGCTAAGTGCTTACTTTACGCTATCAACGGTGGTGTTGATGAGTGTACAGGAGTTCAGGTTGGACCTAAGTACAGACCAATTACTTCAGAGTACCTTGATTACGATGAGGTTATGGATAAATTTGATGATATGATGGAATGGCTTGCTAAGGTTTATGTAAGCGCACTTAACATCATTCACTATATGCATGATAAGTATGCTTATGAGAGAATCCAGATGGCTCTTCATGACAGAGACGTAAAGAGATTCTTCGCAACCGGACTTGCAGGACTTTCAGTTGTAGCAGATTCACTTTCAGCTATTAAGTATGCAAAGGTTAAGTGTATCAGAAATGAGCAGGGAATTGTAACAAGCTATGAGACAGAAGGCGAATTCCCTAAGTATGGTAACAATGATGACAGAGTTGATAAGATTGCTGCAAGCCTTGTTTCAACATTTATGCACAAGTTAAGAAAGCATCATGTATACAGAAACGGCTTCCCAACAATGTCAATTCTTACAATTACTTCAAATGTAACTTATGGTAAGAATACAGGTGATACTCCTTGTGGTAGAAAGCATGGTGAGCCATTTGCTCCTGGTGCTAACCCAATGCACAAGAGAGATACTCATGGTGCAGTAGCATCACTTGCTTCAGTTGCTAAGCTTCCATATATGGATTCACAGGATGGTATCTCAAATACCTTCTCAATTATCCCTGGAGCTCTTGGTAAGGAAGATCAGGTATTCGCAGGCGACCTTGATGTTGACCTTAAGCTTTAAGATTAACAGTAAAAAAGGATTGATTTGATGGATAACGGTTTAAACAATGTTGAAGACATCGTTGCAATGTTAGATGGTATGGTTGAAAAGGGACATGGACACATCAATGTGTCCTATGACCCTGACCAGGATGGCAAAGAGGTTGAAACTCTTGGATGCATAGATTGTGCTAAGGGTAATCTTGCCTGCAATGTTCCGACCTTACACGATGGCATAGACGATGCATTTGATGAAAATAATTAATAAAAAAATAAGGAGGATATAAAATAATGGCTAGTACACAGCAGATTGATAACTTAGTTGGAATGTTAGATGGATATGTTGAAAAAGGTGGATATCACTTAAACGTTAATGTATATAACAGAGATACTTTACTTGATGCACAGAAGCATCCTGAGAATTACCCACAGCTTACTATCCGTGTTTCAGGATACGCTGTAAACTTCATCAAGCTTACTCCTGAGCAGCAGGCTGATGTTATCTCACGTACATTCCATGAGTCACTTTAATTAGTGCTTTAGATTATCAATTGATGGGCTGACCCGTGCAGGTCAGCCCATTTTTGTTTACTCAAAATCTTATTTCTTTATGGTATTATATACATGGATTGTGTTATAATAATATGCAAAGATAATTTGTCAGAGGTGAGAATATTATGGAAGGCTTAATTCATTCAATAGAAACTTTTGGAACTGTTGACGGACCGGGCACGAGATATGTGGTATTTGTGAAGGGATGTCCTATGAGGTGTAAATATTGCCATAATCCGGATACCTGGGAAGCAACGGGTGCAACTAAAATGACACCGGATGAGATACTTAAGGATTATGACGGATATAAGGAATTTTATAAAAAAGGCGGAATAACCGTAACAGGTGGTGAACCTTTGGTTCAGATAGATTTTCTTATAGAGCTTTTTGAAAAGGCTAAGGAAAAAGGTATTCATACCTGCCTTGATACTTCAGGAATTATGTTTAGAAGAAATAATCCTGAGCTTTTAGCTAAGTATGAGAGATTGATGAAGTCAACCGATTTAATAATGCTGGATATTAAACATATAGATCCAAAGGAGCATCTCGAACTTACCAAACAACCTTGTGATAATATATTTGATTTTCTCAAATTTTTAGATGAGCAGGAAAAGGAGATTTGGATAAGACACGTGGTTGTTCCGGGCATAACTTTAATACCTGAGTATCTAAAAAGACTTGGAACTTTCCTGGCTCATTTCAAGCATATAAAGGCGTTGGATGTTCTTCCGTATCATGATATGGGTAAGACAAAATATGAACAGATGGGTATAGACTATGTTTTAAAAGATACACCACCTGCAACAAAGGCACAGGCGATAGAAGCGAGAACTACAATAATTGATGCCATGAAGGAAGAAAGAAAAAAGATGCAGATGGAGCATAATCTGGATTAATTTTACAAAATAATTGATTGCTGTAAAAAAGACTTGGCACAGGAATAATTAATAAATAAAAAGCATAACCTGATAATATATGATTTATGGGGTGCTTTAATTGAAAAAAAATGATATTGATATAATAAGTCAGCATTTCAAAAAACATACTTTAAGGATGTTAGTTGGGATGCTGATATTTTTTTCTCTTATGATTGTAAACTGTTTTGTTTATTTTAGTACAGCTGAAACAAAAAAAGATGAGATAGTTGTTGTAATTGATGCCGGGCATGGTGGTAACGATCCCGGTAAGGTAAGCCCTGATGGAATAATGGAAAAAGATGTTAATCTGGCAATTGCACTTAAGCTTAAGCAAAGACTGGAAGAAAAAGGAGTAAAGGTTATACTTACCAGAGACAGTGATATATGTCTTGCTGATGTAAATGCTACAAATAAAAAGAAATCAGATATGATTAATCGTGTGGAACTTGTTAATGGAAGCGGCGCAGATCTTTTAATAAGCATACATCAAAACAGTTATAAGGATGCAAACGTGAAGGGCGCACAGGCATTTTATTACAGTGGTTCTGCTGAAAGCCAAAAACTGGCAGAAAGCATTCAAAGTATGATTAAGCAAAATGTTGATGAAGATAATAATAGAAAGATAAAAGCAAATAATGATTATTACATATTAAGAAAATGTGCATGTCCTGCAGTTATAATTGAATGTGGATTTTTAAGCTGTCCTGATGAAACGAGAAAACTTGTAGATGAAAAATATCAGGATAAATTGGCGATAGCAATAGCTGAGGCGGTATGTAATATTTATTTGAATTGATTTTAAAAAATTGAGCAAAAGTTAAGTTAAATTGTAATATAGAAAAATAATAATAAAAAAAATCAAAAATCTCTTGCGGAAAAATAATTTAGATAGTATAATAATAAAAATTACTATTATTGGATAAGTTTGCGGTTTTGGTTATATAAGGAGTGCTGGATATGAATATTAGTTCACTTGGTAATACAGGTATTGGTTTACAAATTACTGACACAAAAAATATGAATGCTATAGATATTGCGATGCTTAAGAAATCATTGGATTCAGTTGAAACTAATGGTGATATGATTACACAGATGATGGAACGTTCAATTAATCCAAATATTGGTGGCAATATTGATATTCGTTTATAAATATTATTAAATAATTAAGGAGCATTTGGATGCTCCTTTTTTTATGCGCAGAGCCGCCGAAAGGAATATGTCAGCTAAAGCTGACCGGCGGCTCGCGCACGAGCAGGGGGCGATTTCATCTTCCCTACTCGATAGCACAGAACCGCGAAAGAAATATTATTTTTAATATAAAGAAATCTCAAAAAATGCCGATTTTTATATAAAGTGGGCTTTTTTAACAAATTATGGTTGACAACGTTATGTTAACTTGATATACTATAAATAATTTTATGTAACATTTTTGTAACAATTTAGCTTAAGATTATTTATAGAACACAAAATAGATGGAGGCGTTTTGATGAAGAAAACATTTAAAAGGTACATTGCTTTTGCTGCGGCAATGGGATTTGGTGTTTGCCTTTTCGGTTTTTCTGATGTAAGAGCTGCACAAAATGATCCTATTGACAATAATGAAGCATTAGAGACTGTAGCAGATGAACCGGAAATTGTTTCAGAGGTTTTGTATAATGATGCAAATGTAAGTATTTCATCTGCACTTGATAGATATATTGCATTTAATTCTACTTCGGCACTTGACGAGATACTTGGAGTAAAGGTAGTCGAGGAAGAAAAGGATGTTGAAGAAAAAGAAGATCAGAATACTAAAGCGACTAATGTAGCAAGCAGTTCTTATATAGATTTTTCAAATAAAGCCATAGTAACAACCAGTGGTCAGGTTAATATAAGAAAAGATGCTGATGTGAATTCCGGTAAAGTCGGAATTATTAATAATGGTGGTCTTGTTACAGTTATTGATAAAGGATCAGAGTGGTCTCATATTAAGTCGGGTAACTGTGAAGGATACATAAAAAATGAATTTTTAGCATTTGGTAATGATGCAAAAAATTATGCTGAAAAAAATCTTCAGATGGTCGCTGTGGTTAATGCAACTACACTTCGTTTAAGAGAGAGTGACAGTGAAGAAAGTGAATGCCTTACTCTTTTAACCGGTGGAGAAGAGTATGGAATTGTTAATCAGGGAGATGCTTGGACTAAGGTTGAGGTTGATGCCGGACTTAGCGGTTATGTCAAAAATGAATATATCAGTATTTCATATAGGACAAGCAGGGCGGTAGCTGTAAATACTTCAGAAACATCATCAGAAACAGCAAATAGTGATACAGCTTCCGGAGCAACAACGCAGGCTGCAAATAATAATGATAATCAGACAACAGCTGCGCAGGCAACGACAGCTGCACCTTCATCTGATGCGACAACATCAGCACCTGTTTCAAATGCACCGGCTGTTAATCCAAACGCTCAGGAAGTTTGTAATTATGCACTTCAGTTTGTTGGTAACCCGTATGTTTATGGAGGTTCAAGTCTGACAAACGGAACTGACTGTTCGGGATTTACAATGAGTGTATATGCTAACTTTGGTGTATACCTTCCACATTCATCTTCAGCACAGGCTAACTGCGGAACAGAAGTAAGCTTATCTGAAGTAGCACCCGGAGATATAATCTTTTATAAAAACGGTGGAACAACTATCGGACATGCTGCTCTTTATATAGGTAATGGACAGGTTGTTCATGCAAGTACGGAAAAGACCGGTATCATAGTTTCAAATATGTATTACAGTACACCATGTAAGGCGATAAGAGTTTATTAAAATTTAGCTTTAAAAAATAGCACTTCTATGATATAATTATTTCAATGTATCATAGAAGTGTTTTTTGATACATTCATTTAACAAACAGGGACAGGCTGCATAGTATTTAGACGTTATTGAGGATATTCCTGCTTGTTATTTGGAAATATATTATAGACGAGGAGTGGGGCACATGAATTACATAATTAGTGGAAAAAATATCGAGGTTACAGAGGGTTTAAAGACTGCAATTTATGACAAGCTTGGCAGATTGGAAAAATTCTTCACTGATGATACTGATGCTCAGGTAACTTTATCTGTTGAAAAGGAAAGACAAAAGATTGAGGTTACAATTCCTATGAAGGGACATATTATAAGAGCTGAGCAGGCTAGTGATGATATGTATGTATCAATTGACCTTGTTGTAGAGGTTATAGAACGCCAGGTTACACGTTACAAGAAGAAGATAGTTGATAAAGAGCAGAATGCAAATTATATCAGAGATGACTTCTTCTCAGAGGAGGATGCAGACGAGGAAGAGGTTAAGATTATCAGAAGTAAGAGATTTGCAGTTAAGCCGATGTATCCTGAAGATGCATGTGTACAGATGGAACTTTTAGGCCATAATTTCTTCGTATTCAGAAATGCTGAAACGGAAGAGGTTAACGTAGTATATAAGAGAAAGGGAAATACTTACGGACTTATAGAGCCGGAATTTTAAATAAGAACATAAAAGGGTGGTTGCATTATGTAGCCACTCTTTTTTTATGCGCAGAGCTGCCGAAGTGTATATGTCAGCTAAGGCTGACCGGCGGCTCGCGCACGAGTAGGGTGCGATTTCA